>ONYR01000127.1 GCA_900322165.1 uncultured Eubacteriales bacterium | reverse complement strand
TGACACCAAAGCAGTACAGGGAGTATTGCTTGGCGAAACAGATGGTTACATCTTAATTTTTGTGTCTACTTTTTGTTGACTAGTGCAAAGAAATGTCTGACTGGGGGCTGAGATTGTACGGAGATTGTTATAAGCCCCATCCATGAAACTCTGTTGGGGCTGAGTGCACAGTGTCGTGTATCTCAGCCCTTGACAACTGTCATCAGGAGGGCTGGTGTGAGAGGTATTATTTCTACAGCCCCTTCCCAGCTCGGCCGAGAACTTAGTGCGAGGGCTGGTGTGATAGGTATTATCTCTACAGCCCCATTTCAGGACGACCGAGAGCGTAAGGCGAGGGCTGACATGACAGGTAATTCTTACTCAGCCCTATCTCGCAACAACCGACAAAAAGAAAGAGGGCTGAGAAAAACTTTTGTTCTTCTCAGCCCTCTTTCTTGCAAAAACACCGTCAAATCCCTCGACATCACCCATCTCGATGCATTCGTATAAAGCTCTTCTGGCATCAGCGCCACCGCGCTCGGAGAACTCTTTGGTGTCACGGTCAAAAACAATACTGTAGATTCCCATGATGGATCGCCCCTTTGTGATATGACCCGCGCAGCGAAGAGAAGCCCGCGCGGATTCACCTTTTCTTTAAAAAGTATACCACGGAAATCTACTGTTTTCATCGTCATTTTTTGAAGCCATAGCTTTTGTAGCGGAATCCGGCAAGGGCTTCTTCACGGCTGATCTCTCCGGCGTTGCACTTGGCCATGAGCTTGGCGTCTTCCGTGGGAAGGCGGTAGCCAAATCCAATCAGGAGCAGCGCAGCTGCCATCGAGATGAGCGGGATCAAGGTCCACATCAGCCAGATCCAGCGGATGGTTTCCGGTGTCTGCACCGCGCCGCTGCCTTCCACAAAGCCGACAAGGCCGAGGATCAGCATGCCGATTGAGCCTGAAAGCGCGCCGGTGACCTTTGCGGTAAATGTCTGCACGGAGAACGCCATGCCCTGTGCACGGGTTCCGGTTTTAAAGTGACCGTACTCCGCGCAGTCCGCGGTGAACATGATGCCGGTGACACCCGCACCGCTTGTCAGCAGCGTCTTGATCACGATCATGATGCAGACCGCCGTGACGTTCTGAAAACCGATGAAATACATCGCAATGCCGCAGAGCATGCCGAGCGCGTTGGCTCCGACGTAGATGACAAACTTGTCGACCTTTTTGATGAGGAACTGGACGATGAGGATGCTCACGAGCATCGGAACCACCATCAGAAGCGTGAGGTAGGAGATCCATTGTTCGCCGCCGAGGCAGTAGATCGCCACATAATTCGTGACGGTTCCGCCAGTCGCCGTAAGGCAGGCAATGATCGTAGCACCGTTAAAAATGAGAAGCGGCTTGTTGCCAAGCAGATAGGAGAAGAGCTCCTTGATGCTTGGCTCTTTTTCTTGCACCGGGCGGTGCCGCTCCTTCGCGACAAGGCCGATCGGAAGCATGAAGGCCATGGCAAGAGCGGAGAGAATGAACACCGAGATGCCCCAGCCGATCTTCGGATACATCAATGGCAGCGCAACAAGGACGACGATCCCGCCGACGTAGGTGAAAAAGCCCTTGAGGACATACATGCTGTCGCGCTCCTGCAGGTTATCGGTCATAACCGTAGCAAGAGCAAAGATCGGGACATCGCACATCGTGTAGGCAAGATCCCACAGCAAATAGGCCAGGAGGATCCAAGCCGTTTTTGCAGGGACGCCGAGCGTTTGCGGCATCGCGAAGGCCAGCACGGTCGTGACGGCAATGAGTACGGTCGAGAGCCTGACCCAGGGCAGGTATTTGCCGCCTTTCAGGTGTGATTTGTCAACTACGACACCGAAAAGCGGATCGTTGACCGCGTCCCACACCTTCGCTACGATCAGGACCGCGGAGACAACAAGGGCCGGAATTCCGGACTCGGTCATGAAAAGCGTGAGAAAGCTTGTCATGATGCCGTAGGAGATGAGCTGACCGACAAAATAGAACTGATAGGAAAAGCGCTCAAAAGGCTTTGTCTGATAATCCGCATGTTTTTTCATGGTGTTAATCTCCTATCGACTTGAACCAGAGAATGGCCATCACCAGCTTGTAAGCATAGTAGGAGGCCCCGACATTGTCCCTTTTCCACATTTTCTTTAGGTATTTACGATCATCCTCGAGCGTGCCGAGGGGCTCGACATCCGTCAGCGACTTGACCGTGAGCGAAGAGGCCAATGCTTCCTCGTCCGGATCCGAGATGCTCGCGGAAATCGTCACGTCGCGCCCGGGCTCGAGATCAAAATAGTTGTCGCTCCAGTTATCAGAGACAAGGTCCGAATCCACATAGACCCGGCGGGCGAAAGTGTCGGAGCGCAGGGTTACGAACACTTGACCGTCCTCGATCCTCAAGGAGCGTTGGATCTTTGCCTTGGGGAGAGAAGCGTTCTTATCGGGAACCGGCAGATACAGTTTTTCATCGAGCTGCTGATCACCGGACCAAAGTGTTGTTTTCAGGTAGACGTCAGAGACGGGCAGCCCTTTGTAAGGCAAGGTGCAGACCTTCTTGCTCGCGATCTGTTCAAGCGATACCGCTTCCGAGCCCGATCGGAGCGTCTCTCCGGTGAACGCTTTGAATTCCCAGCGCAGCTCACCGTCAAAGGGGTTCGGATATTCGTTGATCACGTAAAGCTCCGCGCGATCCTTATAATAATCATTGGAGATCATCAGAAGCTTGTTGAAATGCCGGGCATGGTACATGGTCGCCTTAAACTGACGGTGATAATCGATGATCGACCAGGAGGCCACCGGCCAGCAGTCGTTGAGCTGCCAGAGGAGCGCACCGTTTTGCATCCCGATGCGGCGCTTCCAGCACTCGGTCGCGAAACGCATGGCATCAGCCTGCACGATCTGCGACAGATAGACAAAGTCTTCAAACTTCTTTGGCCTGCGGTATTTCTGAAGCAGGTAGTACATGATCTTGGCGTTGCCGCCCTCGCTCTTCTGGTGGAGCTGCATCACCTCGTCAAACAGATCCGGTTCAGGACTCGGGTTGATCCGGCGGATCGTTTTCATCGCCGGCATGGACTCGAGCCCGAACTCACTGCAGAAGCGGGTGGGGTAATTGCGGTACGCTTCGATCGGAAGCATGCCGTGCCAGATGTTCCAAAGATGCGAGTCACCGCTGACCTTGCCCTTGCGGAAATTCTGGATGCCTTTGTCAAAATGCCCGGAGGAGGGGGAGCCCGGCCAGTAGGGCGTCACGCCGTCCAGCTCCGAGACCCAGTCTTTCAGCGTATCGTAGAAAAACTCTTTATTGGACTTCAGCAGTTCTTTATCAAAGCAAACCGGGTAAAGGGCATCGATCTCATTGTTGCCGCACCAAAGCGCGAGACTGGCGCGGTGGCGAAGCCGGCGGACATTGTCCTTGACTTCCTCCCGTACGTTATTCAGAAAGCTTTCACGATAGAACGGATAGAGCGCGCAGGCGAAAATGAAGTCCTGCCAGACAAGGATGCCGCAGCGGTCGCACATGTCATAGAAATCGTCCGACTCGTACATACCGCCTCCCCAGACACGCAGCATGTTCATGCCGGCATCCCGGGCAGATCGGATGTAGAACTCCATGTCATCCCTTGTAAAGCGGGTGATGAACGAATCCGAGGGAATCCAGTCCGCACCCTTGGCAAAGATCGGCACCCCGTTAACCACGAATCGGAACTGCTCGCCATATTTGTCCTTCGAAGTATCGAGGGTGAGTGTCCGTAGGCCGATCTGCTTGTGCTCGGTATCCGCCGTCTCACCGCCTGCCGTGAGGCAAAAGTCGATGCCGTAGAGCGGCTGCTCACCAAGCCCGGCGACCCACCAGAGCTGCGGATCTTCCACAGCCAGCGTGCCCTCGAAGTCATCCTCAGTGCGAGCGAGGGAGAGTTCCTGGACCTTCCCGGAGGGAGCGGTCAGGCGCATAGAAGCCTCAAGGCTCTCGTCCATTCGGTCCGGTTTCAGCCGCAGTTTCAGGCTGACGCCTCCGTTCTTATGGACTTGCCGGATCTGTGTTTCTTCGATTCGGCAGTCATATGCTTCCAGGTCGATCCGGCGCGTCACTCCCGAAGGGGTGAGCTTCGGACCCCAGTCCCATCCGAAATGGCAGGGCGTTTTTCGAATGAAGGATTTTTCCTTGCCGGGCTTGAAAAGGTGCGGATCGCCTTCCTGCTCCTTAAGCATGTAGGCATAAGGATCCTTGATCCTGAGCTCGATGCGGTTTTCGCCCGGCTGGACATACGGTTTGATGTCGAAGCGCCATAGACGGTTGATGTTCTCGGTGGATCCGGCCTTTTCGCCGTTGATCACAACATCGCAGACCGTATCGATCCCATCGCCGACGAAATCGAGCTGAGAAGCCGAGAGATCATCCTCCGTCAGAGAAAAGGTGCGGGAAAACGTATGGTCGTGGTGACCTTTTTCCATCGCCACGGTTTCATTGGTCCCGAAAAACGGATCATCCATCCCGTTTTCCATCAAGGCGAGGTAGTTGGATCCGGGCAGGTGAGAGGGGATATCCTCTCCATGATCGATGCGCATCTGCCAAGCGCCGGAGAGAGAAAGGATCTTTTTCATGCTGACTCCTTTCCGCTGAGTCAAAAAGGATACTATGAACAAAAAAACTGGTTTTACTATAGCATAAACTGTGATATCATCATGTACAAACGTATGTAATCTTGTATAAATGTAATACAAATCGGAAAATCAGAAGGAGACAAGGATGACGACAGCTGAAATCGAGCGTCAGGTACGTCTTAGCCTGGAAAGCGGGGTCCAGCATCATTTTTATGATAACGAAACCAGAGCGTACAGCTTGCTGAGTCTCGAACCGGATAAACTGAAACAGTATCTGGTGCCGGAGATGCTAGCGCCTTCTTTGGAGATGTACGAGGAGCTGCTGGGACCGACAAAAGTTCGTTCTGTGAAAAACGGAATCATTGCTTTCATTACCCTGGTATCCCGTGCGGCGATTCAAGCAGGATTGGATCCGGAGTTCTCCTATGCACTGAGTGATTATTATATCAATTATCTGGAAACGCTCTCGAAGGAAGATGAATTGATCCAGCTGATGATCCAGATCACGCTTCATTACAATGATCTGATCCACCGCTCGGTTCACACCGGCCACAGCCACATGGTGGACGCAGCGCTTCGCTATATGCAGCAGCGTCTCTACAGCCGGTGCCGAGTGGCGGATACGGCCGCGTTTGTCGGGCTTGAGCCGCACTATTTTGCTTCTCGTTTCAAACAGGAGATGGGCGTCAGCCCGTCCTTCTACCTGATGGAACTGAAAATGAGGGAAGCAAAAAAACTGCTTCTGCTTCCGGGGTATTCGGTGACTTCCGTTGCGGCTGTGCTCGGGTTTTCGGACGCAGCACATTTTTCGAAGCGGTTCAAACAGTTTTTCGGAGTCAGTCCTAAAACGTATCAAAAGTAAGGTCCCGCGGAAAAATGAACATCATTTTTCCGCGGGTCTTTTCATGTGGGGGCGGAGGTTAGGACGGGATAGCTTTATTTGTTTTCGACGGTCCTACTTGATTGGACGGAAAATGACTGCCGTAGGACGACAGCTTGTTTTTGAGGTTACCCAGTCCTAGGCCACTGTATGACAAAATGCTCCCTCTAGGACGGAGGGGTAGATTATGATAATTGCAGTCCTATTATGTATTGAATGGATTGGCAGCGATACCCGAATGACTAGGACGAGAAATTCCAGAATAAAGTATTCAGTCCTATTGTCAATGCCTGACCTTTAAAGTCGTAGGACTGATCTTTCTTTATAGAAGGCTGCAGTCCTACGATGTGTTGTATTCAGTATTTATCAGTAGGACTCGATAGTCTGTCTGAAGCACTTCAGTCCTAGGGACTGGGGAAAGAGGCTACAATAAAGCAAATAGCGACCGATAAAACAAAAAGGGACTCGTGAAATTGTTTTCACAGTCCCTTTTCCTTTTGAGCGGAGATGGTAGGATTCGAACCCACGGGCCCTTGCAGGCTCACTGGTTTTCAAGACCAGCTCCTTAAGCCACTCGGACACATCTCCATAGCCTGTATATTATAGCGGGCTTGCTGCGGTTTTGTCAACTGCAGGATCACGCAATTCGGCAGACGCTGCGAGTGACGGGCAATGCGATTTGACCGACGCTGCGGCCGGTCCGCGCTGCATTTAGCCGGCGATGCGTTTTCGATACTGCTCAGGCGTTTCGCCGGTGCTTTTTTTGAATTGCTGGGTAAAATAGCTTTGTGAAGAGTAGTTGAGATAAGTGGCGATCTCGGAAAGACTGGTGCTTGTGTGATGCAGGAGGAATTTGGCTTCCTGCGTTTTCTCTTTTTGAACATACTCGCTGACGGTCATGCCCATCTCTTTCTGAAAGCGGATCGTCAGGCTGCGGCGGCACAGATGGCAGTGCTCGGAAAGTGCTTCCATCCCGAACGGCTCATGGAGATGAATGCTGATGTAATTCAAAGCTTTTCGGACAACCTGAGAAACGTCCTTTGGCATATGGTTTCGCGCTACCTGCTCGCAGAAATCCATCGCCATGCCGACCGCCAGCTTCTCAAGGTCGGAGATGCGGGTCAGGCTGTCGATTCGCTGACAATAGAGATCACTAAGGAGAAAGGCTGTCTCATCGGACAGACCGCCGCGGATCGCTGCGCGCGAGAGGAGAGTCGCAAAGCTGATGAGAGAGTATTGCTGCTGGCGGAGCGGGTTGGGGGACATCATGCCGATTGATCCGCCGGGAGAGGCGCTGAGCCTTTGGATCAGCAGGTCGGTGCGCCCCAGTGAAACCGCATCACACACACCGTTTTCATAATTGGTCGCGGCATGCGGGTCAGGCGTTTCGCGTTGCTGAAAACGAGCACCGGCTAGCTTTTCGTTACCATAGAGATCACGGCCGGATCGATCCAGATAGATGAGGTCATCTTCCGTAACGGATTCATGGGTCAGCGATTCAGCGAGCAGACTCATGTAAGACTTGAACTGAGAAAGCGAAACGATGGGGGCAGCCGTTAACAAAGAAACAGCGTGCTGGAGATAGTTAGGAACGATCGCCGGTCCGATGAACTCGATCAGCTCCTTCTCGCTGTGATGGAAGGGGCTGACAAGGCCGACGATCAGGAAAGAATCAGAACCGGCTTGCGTAACACCGACAAAATAGCCCTGCGGAACATAGCTGACGAGCGGATGACGCGCATCACATCGATACTTTTTGAAATCATCCAAGAGGTAAGAATTGTAACTTGGGACAACCATATTGCGATAGGTCTCCGGCCAGGTCTGCACCTGCTCGCCGGCAGATGTGACAAGCGTCAGCGGGATGGGCAAAACCGTGTGAAAACGCTGACAGACAGCAGTTAGATCCTCCATGAAGGCGCACCTCCGTTCTTTTTCTGAATTGTATCACAAAAATGACAAACAAAACACAATAATAATATATTCGACATCAAAAACTTGTTATTCTTACCTCAGAGTCCGAACCAAAAAACACTTAAAGGAGCAAATCAAGATGGCGAGAAAAGAACTCGGCGTTGACAAGATGGGCATCCAGAAGACCATGCGCTTCGGCGATTACATGGCGGATGCGGGTGGACAGTTTGCGCTCAACGGTATCAGCGGCCTCGTTAGCGCGATTACGTACTTCTACACAGATAAGGTCGGTGTTTCTGCGCTGATGGCGGCAAACGTGCTGCTGGCAGCCAAGGTCGTGGATGCCTTTACCGACCTGATCATGGGCAAGATCATGGATAACGGCAAGAGCCCGAAAGGCAAGTGCCGTCCCTGGTTCCTGCGCATGGCGATCCCGGCGCTTGTCGCGATTGTAGCCCTGTTCACGGTTCCGAAAGGACTGAGCGGATTCGCGCTCGCGGCTTATCTGTTCCTTACGAATATCTTTGCTACGGCCATCGTTTCAACGGCCATCGCGATTCCGTACGGCGCCATTATGGTTATGCGCACCAAGAGCATTGACGAGCGCAGTACGATGGGAATCTTCCGCGCGGCGTTTGGCTATGTGATCGGTATGATTATCGCGATCGCGCTCGTGCCGATTACCAACGCGCTTGGACCGAACGGTGTCGCCGATCAGGCGTCTTATATCAAGTTTGCTGTAGTCGTCGGTGTGCTGAGCGCGGTTTTCCTCTTCATTCTCTACAAGAGAAGCAAAGAAACAGCCGCTCAGGAAGAGAAGCCGGATGACGGACTTCCCTTCATGGATGCTATCAAAAAGCTCTTTAAGAATAAGTATTGGGTCATCGTTCTGATTGCCAACCTTTTTGTCCAGATCATCTACGCGGTATCCGGCGCTTCCGGCACTTATTACGCGAAGTGGATTCTCGGCAATGATAATCTGATCGGAATCATGGGTGCTGTTGGCCTGATTCCCACGTTCGTCGGTTTTGGGGTTGTCGGTCCGATGACCAAGAAATTCGGTGTCAGGAAGACCCTTCTGATCGGCTTTGCGATCGGCGTTGTCGGCGCGGTCGTGCGTGTGTTCTTCCCGGCCAGTCTCATCGTCACGCTGACTGCCGGCTTGCTTCCGAGCTTCGCGACCATCCCCATGATGTGCCTGGGCGGCACGATGAACAGCATGGCCATGGATTATAATGATTATGTCTACGGCAATAAGATCATCGGTATGTCCGCCTCCGCAATCAGCTTCGGTAGCAAGATCGCTGGCGGTCTTGGCGGTTCCATCATCGGCTGGATTCTTGCGGCTGTCAATTATGATGCCAACGCCGCGACCGCAACCACCGCTGTTCGCTACGGTATCTATTCCTTCTCCATCTACCTGCCTCTTGTTATTCTTGTTGTGCTGTTTATCATTGTGAGCCGCTTCGACATCGAAGGTAAGTACGCGGACATGCTGGCTGAAATCAAGGCCCGCAACGAAGCTGCAAAGGCAGAGGAGACCGTGGAAGCAGAAGCTGAAGCAAAGTAAGATCCGTTCTTTGAAAATTCGGTGCCCGCAGAGTTTTGCTCTGCGGGTTTCTTTGAAAGGAGAATCGCATGGTTTTCATCCGAAACGATCATTTTGAAGATGAGAAAGGAAATCAAATCCTTTTCAACGGCATCAATTTTGTCTGTAAGAACAAAGAAGCGGGCTATCTGTTTGCAGACCCGGAACCGGTGTTCAGACGTTTTCACGAGCAGGGCTTTAACCTGATTCGGCTCGGTATCTTCTGGGACGGCGTTGAGCCGCAGCCAGGTGTCTATGACACGGAATATCTGGAACGCGTTAGGGACGTGGCTGAGCTTGCCTGGAAGTATGGATTGTATACGATGCTGGATATGCATCAGGATCTGTTCTCATGTAAGTGGGGAGACGGAGCGCCCATTTGGGCAACACTGGACGATGGGCTTCCGCATCCGGCAAACTGCACGATGTGGTATGATGCTTATCTGCAAAGCGAAGCGGTGATCCGCGCGGCCGATCATTTTTGGGAAAACGCTCCGGCAGAAGATGGAGTCGGCCTTCTGGATCATTACACCAAGATGTGGCAGATGCTTGCGGAGTTCTTTGACACGTGCGAGGGCGTAATCGGTTATGAGCCGATGAATGAACCCTTTATGGGAAGCTTGGCGCGGAATGCTTTCGGAGAAGCAACCATGCGCTGCGCGGCGAAGTTCGCCGATTATGATCCGCAAAATCCGCTTGCCATGAGTGCAGAGCAGGCAGCCTTTTACATGGGCGTGGTGGCAGAAAAGCTGGTCGGTTTTGACCGTGAGACGTTGATGCCGTTCTATCGCCGGATCCAGGAGGCGGTGAAGGATGTCTCTAAGAAGCCCCTGATTACCGGAGCCAATATCTATTCCAGCAGCACGATTCCGACCGGAATCGGCCGTCTGGATGATAATGGATGCCAGATTTACGCGCCGCACGGGTACGATTCGGTGGTGGATTCCAGCCGCTATGAGTCCTTCAACAAGGCCAATGTCGAGAGACTTTTTGCGGATAAAAAACGCAGTCAGACAGAGATGAACCTTCCGGTCATTGTCGGAGAATGGGGCGCCTTTCCTTCCAAGGACTTTACAAACGATCTGATCCGTCATATGAACGGTATTCTGGAACAGTATCTTTGGAGTTCGGCTTACTGGCAGTGGAAGCCCGGTATTGAAAACGACCCGAACTACGCGGATCTGAGCCGTGCCTATCCAATGGTTACAGCGGGCAGGCTGAAGTCGTATCACTACGATGCCGATAAGAAGACGCTTTGCCTCTCGTACGAGGCGAAGGAAAACGGTGAGACGATCGTCTACTGTCCTTTCATTCCGTCAAAGGCCGAGGCAGAGGGAGCAATCAGCACTAGGTTCGAGACGATCGGCGGCGCATCCGGCCTTCTGAAGGTCGAGGCAAACCATGCCGGCGAAATCAACATTACGATTTCATGAGGAGTTTTCCATGCTTTCTTTATATGATTTAACGGTTGATTTGAAAACCAAGCCAGTCGGCTTGGACGAAAAATGCCCGTCCTTTAGCTGGAAGCTGAAAAGTGACCGGCAAGGCATCCGTCAGGGATCCTACCGTCTGATTGTCACGGATGGGGAGATCTCCGTGTTTGACAGCGGAGTGACGGCGAGTGAGGAAAACGTTTTTGTTCCCTATGAAGGAGATGCGCTCAAACCGTGCACGGTCTATTCCTGGAAAGTCGAAGTCTCCGACGGGACAGAGACGGCTTCAGCGGAGAGCTTCTTTGAGACCGGCCTTCTGGACGGTCATGCGTTTGAGGGCTATGCCGAATGGATCACGCATCCGCTTCCTACAGAGGAGACACTCAGCCCGGTGTTTGCCAAGATCTTCTGTGTCGAGAAAGAAGTGAAGCGGGCACGTCTGTACGCGACGGCACTTGGTGTCTATGAGGCAGAATTGAACGGAGAAAAGCTTGGCGATGACTATCTGGCGCCCGGCTGGACCAACTATCATCAGCGCCTTCAGTATCAGACCTATCCGCTCGCGCTGGAACGCGGGGTGAATGAACTTCGTGTAACGGTTGGCAAGGGATGGTATGCTGGCGCGCTTGGATTTAATCCCATGCCAAACAATTACGGAGACAAAACCGCACTGCTGGCGATGGTTGTCATTGACTATACGGACGGCACCAGGGACGTAATCGGAAGCGGAGAGACCTGGCAGGTTTCAGAGTCGCAGATCCGTTTTTCTGAGCTTTACGATGGAGAGACGCAGGACACAACACTGTCAGAGAAACCGCTTGGCATGGCCTCTCGCCTGGAATACGGCTTTGACACAGTGATCAGTCAGGAGAATGAGCCGGTCCGGTGCCTGAAGAGACTGACTCCGGTCAAGTCTTTTGTTACCCCCAGGGGAGAATCGGTCTACGATTTCGGGCAGAATCTGACCGGCTGGGTCGAGGTTGAGATCACCGGAAAACGTGGGCAGAAACTGACGCTTCGGCATGCGGAAAGTCTGGATGAAAACGGCAATTTCTATACGGAAAACCTCAGCTTTGCCAAAGCAACGGATACGTATGTGTTAAACGGGGAGGATCAGATCCTGCGTCCGCATTTCACGTTCCACGGATTCCGGTACCTTCAGGTGGAAGGATTGGAGGAAGGGCAGGAGGCTGTATTCACGGCGGCTCATCTCTCGACTGATCTGAGACAGACCGGTTCTTTTGAGTGCTCGAATCCTTTGGTCAACCGTCTGCAGCAGAACATTGTGTGGAGCCAGCGTGACAACTATCTCGATGTTCCGACCGACTGCCCGCAGCGCAGCGAGCGTCTTGGATGGACCGGCGACGCGACGGCTTACACCCCGACCGCGGCGTTTAACGAAAACATTCTTCCGTTCATGCGCAAGTGGCTGCGCGATCTGAAGAGTGAGCAGACCCCGGAGATCGGGATGCCGCAGGTCGTACCGAATATCATGGGCGTGGGGCAGAGCGGGGCGGCGTTCTGGGGCGATGCGGCAACGGTGCTTCCCTGGACGCTGTACAAGGTTTACGGTGACAAACGCGTTCTTGCCGAGCAGTTTGAGAGCATGAAAATGTGGGTAGACTATATTTCCCGGCAGTGTGGAGAGAACGGATTGTGGCAGAGCGGATTCCAGTACGGAGACTGGCTCGGACTTGATGCGGAGATGAACGGCATCGGCGACAGCCGCAAAGGGGCGACCGATGACTATTTCACTGCAAATGCCTGCTATCTCTGGAGCCTTGAGATCATCTCCGATACGGCAGCTGTTCTTGGAAAGACGGAAGAGGAAACGAAGTATCGCTTGCTTCGCGAAAAGGTGCTGCGCGCGTTCCGCAGCGAATATATCACATCGACCGGACGCCTTGTCTGCGAAACACAGACCGCAATGATCCTGGCGCTTCATCTGGATCTGGTGGAGGAGAAGGACCGCGCGCGGATCGCCTCGATGCTGCAAACGAACATCGACGCACATAAGACGCACCTTGTCACCGGCTTTATCGGAACACCGTTTGCCTGCCTTACGCTCAGTGACAATGGTCTTCATGATCTGGCCGGGAAACTGCTGCTTCAGGAACAGAATCCGAGTTGGCTTTACGAAGTAAAGATGGGCGCGACAACGATTTGGGAGCGCTGGGATTCGATCATGCCGGACGGACGCTTCAATCCCGCGAACATGAACTCGCTCAATCACTATGCGTACGGATCGGTCGGCAGCTGGCTTTACACGAGACTGGCAGGACTGGAAGTAGTGGAGCCGGGATATAAGAAGTTCGCGATTCATCCGAGGTTTATTCAGGGAATCGAATGGGTGAAGCTTGCCTATGAGAGTGTCTACGGACCGATTCGCGTGGAATGGTCGTGCCAGGATAAGAAGATTCGCGTTGAAGTCGAGATTCCAGCGAACACCACGTGTTTGCTGACCCTTCCGGAGAAGGAAGAGACCGTGGAACTGGGAAGCGGTGTCTACACCTATGAATACGCGACGCAGACAAATCTTCATCTGGCGAAGTACTCGCTGGAGATGCCGCTGCGTGTTTTGATGGAGCATCCTGTCGGAATGGCGCTGCTGAAGCAGTACAGCCCGGAAATGGCGGACAACCCGATGATCCAGTACGTGATCAATGAGCCGATCACCTCGATGCTTGCCTACGCACCCCAGGCAAAGCCGCTCTTTGAGATGATCGTCTCCGCCATGAACGCAGAAGGATAAGAAGCAGAGAGAATGAGCGCTTTTCATGTTCACCAAATCTTAAAAAATAATGGGTGAACGTTGGAACAGGTACGGATTGACTTTGTTTTTTCATAATGGTATTATTGACTCAGATAATTCCGGCGCGAAGACGCCTTGAATGATGGAGGCTGAAATGAAATTACAAGTATTTTTGTATGGCGACAGAAGCTATGCGCAGAAAATCGCAGACGAGATCGCAGAGAAGTTCCATTGCAAATGTGATCAGATTCCTCCGGCCTATCAGTGCAACGAAGAGAAGCTGATCTTCATCGTCTACGAAAAGTATGGCGGTCTGGAGCCGAAGCTCATGAATTACCTTAAGGAAATGGATTCCAAGAAAGCTCAGAATATCGCACTGGTCGAGATCTCGAATACCGGAAATGAAGGCGTTGAGACGATCTCCAAGATGTTGACTGACAATGGTGTTAATATTTCCGGCGTTCACAATATCTGCGTTAAACGTGGCCTTTTCAGCAAAGGCAAACTCACCGACGACCAGGTTAAAGATGCTCTCAAATTCGCTGACGAGCAGGGCAAGGCTAATTTCGAGTTTCTGCGCAAACAGGGCTGAGTCGCCTAAATCATTCGCCTTCACATAGATGGATGAAGCTAAGTCAAGACAGACATTCATGTGAGAAGTGAAAATGTAAGCCAAGGGGATGTACAACCGTTCGGATGATACCGATCCGGTTGCCGCATCCCCTTTTTATGTGCCCGAAAAGGGGCGTTTGACTTGCTTTTATACGCTTGCTGGAGTAAAATAGAACAATCTATGTTATAGAGAGAAAACGAGGGAGCTATGAAGACAAATATTCTGCTTGTGTTCGGCGGAAAATCCACTGAGCATGAAATTTCGGTCAAATCCTGCGCGAATGTCGATAAGGCACTCGACCGCAGCCGTTACAACGTTTACAAGGTATTTATTTCCAAAGAGGGTCTCTGGCGCTACTATGAGGGCGACATTCGTCAGATCGATGAGGAGGCTCTGGTTCTGAATGGCTGTGAGGCCGCGATCCTGCCCGGTTCGGAGAAGGCGAAGCTCCTTGTCCGCAGCGAAGGTCATCAGCATCACTGGACGGAATACGACATCGACGTCGCGATCCCGGTGCTGCACGGCAAGAACGGTGAGGATGGTACGATCCAGGGATTGTTTGAGATCGCGCGTCTTCCGTATGTCGGATGCGGCGTTTTAGCAAGCGCCGTTTCGATGGACAAGATCACGACCAAGCGTGTCGTTGCGCAGGCAACCAACGTACAGCAGGCCGCTTACACGGTCGTCTACGACTGGGAGATCAAGGATTTTGAGATGGTCGCGGAGCGTGTGGAGAAGGCGCTTGCTTACCCGGTGTATGTCAAGCCGGCAAACGCGGGTTCTTCCGTCGGCGTGTCGCGTGCGGAGGACCGTGAAGGCCTGAGAGAAGCGCTGGAGACGGCCGCTGCGGTCGACAGCCGCATCCTCATTGAAGAGACGATCTACGGCCGCGAGATCGAGTGTGCGGTGCTTGGCCCGGTGTCCGACCCGAAGGCTTCGGGCGTCGGCGAGATCTTAGCCGCAGACACGTTCTACACCTACGAAGCGAAATACAACAATCCGGACTCGAAGACCGTGCTTGATCCGATGCTTCCCGAAGGCAAAGCCGAGGAAGTGCGCCAGGCAGCCGTCAAGATCTTCCAGGCGGTCTCGGCGAGCGGGCTTTCGCGCGTCGACTTCTTTGTCGAAAACAAGACCGGCCGTGTCGTCTTTAACGAGATCAACACGTTCCCCGGATTCACGAACATCAGCATGTATCCGATGCTCTGGAAGAACAAAGGCATCGATGCCCCAGCGCTGATGGATGAACTGATCCGACTCGCGAAGACGGAAAAGTAAGAACAAGGGTATACGGTTCCTTATGCGAGGAACAAAAACGATCAAAGAGGGTTTATCTCATGGACAATCGCAAGATTGGCGTGTTTGATTCCGGCCTCGGCGGCCTCTCGGTCGTCAAGGAAATGAAAAAATACATGCCGGAAGAGAGCATC
>ONYR01000295.1 GCA_900322165.1 uncultured Eubacteriales bacterium | reverse complement strand
TCGGGTATTCGTCAAAGCCAAGGAGCGTCTCAAGCTGCCGGACAGCGCCTTTGGTGCGCTTTTCCTCGGAGCGAAGCCGCTGGCCGAAGATGTTCATCTGGACCTTCGCATTCTCGTGAGCCATCTCGACAAGCTTGGCCTTGTCACCGCGGATCGGCTTGACAAGGTGAACGTGAACATTGTTTTTGGAAGCGAGCTTGGCGGTCAGGAACTCTTCAAGCACCGACTGATCCTCCGGCATCGCCTCGACAAGGATCTCGCGGGGAATGAACGCGGTTCCGCTGTAGAACTGCTGGATGAAGGCGCCGATGATCTGGCTGTCTTCGAGAAATCCGGCGGACTCCATCATGAAATGCTCGCGGCCGGTCAGCTTGCCGCCGCGAATGAAAAATACCTGAACGAGGGCGGCATCATCCGCTTTGAAGAGGGCGATGACGTCACGGTCTTCATCCGTGCCGGCATTTTCGATCTTTTGTGTCTGGGAGATGAATTCGATACTCTTGATCCGGTCGCGAAGGACGGCCGCCTGCTCGAAATGAAGTGCCTCGCTTTCCGCGTGCATCTCTTTTTTCAGCGATTGAATGATCTCGTCATGCTTGCCGGAGAGAAGGGCGATCGCCTGATCGATCATGGCCATGTATTCCCGGCGGTCGACCTTGCCGGTGCATGGCCCGCAGCACTTGCCTATGTAAAGATTCAGACAGGGACGTTCCTTGCCGATATCGCGCGGAAGCACGCGCTGACAGGTCTTAAGCGGCCAGAGCTTTTCCATCAGCTCCAGCAGCTCATTCACGGCCAATACGTTCGTATACGGACCGAAATAGCGGGCTCCGTCCCGAAGGATCTTGCGGGTCTTGTAGATGCGGGGAAAGGCTTCCTGCGTGGTGACTTTGATGTACGGATACTGCTTATCGTCCTTGAGCAGGGTGTTGTAGGGCGGACGGTGCTTTTTGATGAGGTTGTTTTCGAGGATCAGCGCCTCCATCTCGGTGTCGGTCACGATGTATTCGAAATACTCGATGCGCTGCACCATGCGGCGGATGATCTCGGATTTGCCCTTGGGGCTCTGAAAATACTGCCGCACCCGGTTATGCAGGTCTACAGCCTTGCCGACATACAGGATCAGATCGCCTTCGTGCATCAGATAGACGCCGGGCTGATGGGGGATCTTCTTTAGCTCCGCCGGAATGTCAAACATGCCTGTTTCCTGCCTTTCTTTCTAGAATCGTTGAGTATCTTAACACGGTCTTGAAAGACAGTCAACGGGTCTTGTTTTCGTTGACGGATAGGGGCGCTTGGTGGTATGATATATAAGTTAAAAAATGCCTTTTCAGCCCTTCGGCTTTTCTTTACGGAAGCGTCGAAGAGGTTTTTGCAATATGGAGGAGAGAATGGATTCTCGTAAAAAAGCGTTTATTCCGATCGCGGTGATCTTCTTCGCCGTGCTGGCGATCCTGACCTTTACCGCGGTTAAGCTCTATGACCATTTTTACGGCCTGCACCGGATCAAGGCGGAGGATTATCTGCCGGAGATGGCGGAGGATGAATATGTTGTCGTATATGACTGCGCTTACGCCGGAAAAGCGATCGAGGTAGACGGGGAGGTATATGTCAATCTTGACGTTGTCAATGATGAGTGGGCACGCGAACTGTTTTTCTACGCGGAAGACATCAATGCCGTGCTCTATACGACGCAGGTGGAGCAGACCGAATTCCCGGTCGAAGGCCCAGAGGTCGAGGTGAAGGACGGCGAGGCTTATATCCTGGCCCGCACCTGCAGCGAGATGTTCGGTATGCGTTTTACGGTCAATGAGGATGATCGGATCTGCATGGTCCGCAAGCCTTCCGGACAGATGGCGAACGTCGACAAGTTCCGAACCTACCTCTTGCAGAACCCGGATCCCGAGGAGCGCTTCTACACCGCGGAGGTTGGCCGAAACGATACGTTGGAGATCTACGGAGAAGAAGTGAACGGCTACTACTTTGCCGTGTGCGAGAACGGTTACATGGGCTATGTCGATGCCTCGCGCATCACCTTATCGCCGGCAACGCTGACCGTGAAGGAGCCGGATATCTGGGAGACCGATGAAGACGTTCTGTACTCTCACGTGATCTCACTCGGATTCCACCAGGTCTATACGAGCGAGTTTAACGAAGATGTCTACTATCCGATCTACGATACCTCGTATTATCTGAGCGTGCTGGCGCCGACCTGGTTCTCGCTCGGCGAGAACGG
>ONYR01000031.1 GCA_900322165.1 uncultured Eubacteriales bacterium | reverse complement strand
GTTTTTATATCGCGGAGGAGGATCTTCGGCTTCGCGGCGCGGGAGACATGTTCGGCCTGCGGCAGCACGGTCTTCCGGACTTTAAGGTAGCCGATCTGTACCGCGACACCGCGCTGCTTCGAGAAGCACAGGCGCTGACGGAGACCGTCCTGAGTGCGGATCCGATGCTTGAGCAGCTCGAACACCGAGCGCTGAAGGCAGAACTGGAGGGCTTCATGGAACGTGCGACGAATGAATTTTGTTAACATTCTGTTGCAAGCTCTCTAATATTTATTTCGAAAATCTTGACTTTCGTAAAATATCCGATAAAATATTACGAAGGAGCATTATTATGACACGTGTGATTGGCGGATTTCTGAAAGGCCGAAAGCTGAGTACGCCGGAAGGAATGGATACCCGCCCGACGATGGATCGGACCAAGGAAGCCTTGTTCGGATCCATTCAGTTCGACGTCCCACAGAGCCGTTTTCTGGACTTGTTCGCGGGAAGCGGCGGGATCGGGATCGAGGCTGTCTCGCGCGGAGGCGCGTCACTGGATCTGGTTGAGAAAGATCCCCGTGCGATCCGAGTGATCCGTCAAAATTTAAAGGATCTCGGAATTGAAAACTGCTCCCGCCTTTGGACCCAGGACGTAGAAAAGGCCCTTGTTTTGCTGGAAGAGAGTCATCGGCAGTTCGATATCATCTTCATGGATCCGCCTTATCACAAAGGCTTTGAAGAGAAGATCGGAACGCTTGTGGCTGCAGGATCGCTGCTTGCAGATAGCGGCATGCTGATCATCGAATCTTCAGCGGAAACGGACTTTATGCTTCCGAAAATGGAGTGCTTTAAGGTTAAAATTTACAAGACGGCGAAGTTTTCGTTTTTTCGGAAACAGCCGGAAGGGGCCCTATGAAAACAGGAGTTTATCCCGGAAGCTTTGATCCTGTGACACTGGGACATGTGGACATTATCGAGCGTGGACTGAAAATCGTTGACAAGCTTGTCGTCGGTATTCTGAACAACAGCGCGAAAACCCCGATGTTCTCACTGGATGAAAGGATCCGGCTGATGAAAACCGCCTGCGAGCCGTACGGAGAGCGAGTCGAGATCGTCGCGTTCTCCGGACTGTTGGTTGACTTTCTGAAAGAACAGGATTCCACGAAGGTCATCCGCGGACTCAGAGCCGTTACTGACTTTGAGTACGAACTTCAGATGGCACAGGCAAACCGTTCCCTTTACCCGGAGATGGAAACGATCTTCCTGACGACCCGGGCTGAGTATGCGTACATCAGCTCGACTGTTGTCAAGGATGTGCTCAGGAACGGCGGAGACGTCAGCCATTTCGTCCCGTCTTCCACTTTAGAGATGTTATATAAATTCAGGAGGTAGCAATATGGACAGCCAGATGGAAATCGAAGAGATCTTAACAAACATGGAAGAAAAGCTCGAACAGGCAAAAACCGTCCCGTTCAGCGATAAAGTGCTTGTGGATCGCGAAGAGCTCTATGACATGATTACGGATATTCGACTGAAGATGCCGACCGAGATCGAGCAGTCCAGATGGGTCATCGAAGAGAAGAATCGTATTCTCGTCGAGGCTCAGCAGCAGGCGGAAGCCACGATCAAGGAAGCAGAAGAAGAGCGTGTCCGCATGATCAACGAGCACGAAGTGACCAAGAAGGCTTATGCTCAGGCGGAAGAGATCGTTGACAACGCGAAGCGCGTCTCCAAGGATATGCGTATGGGCGCAAAGGAATATGCGGATGATCTTCTGATGCAGATTGATGATCAGATGAAACAGTTGGCCAGCTTTACGAACGATGAACTCGGCAAGTTGGTGGGAATCATCGACAGCCGCAACAAGGAATTTGCCGGACTGCTTGAACAGAAGAGCCGTATTCTGCAGCAGAACCGCAAGGAACTCGATATTCATCGCGATTGATTTTTTTGAAAGGTTGGCATTTCTGTCATGAACACTCAGGAAAAAATTGAGAAGCGCCGTGAGGAGTCGAAAAAAGCTCAGGCGCTGAATAAAAAGCGTGAGAACGCCAAGATCAGCTACAAAGTTAAGAACAGGATCGTTGGTGTCCTTGTCACGCTTCTGTGTATTTGTGCGCTTTTTGCGCTTATCTTCCCGAATACTGGCTGGAGCCGCCGCGTGACTACGGCTGTCAAGATCGGCGATGAGAAGATCAGCAGCGCAGAATACAGCTACTACTATAAGACCGCTTACAGCAACTACTATCAGATGCTTCAGCAGTATTTCGGCAGTTCCTACATGCCGATCGATACGACCAAATCGCTGAAAAAGCAGCAGATGAGCGATGACATGACCTACGCGGAGTACTTCTCCCAGAATGCGATCGCCAACCTGACGCAGCTTGTCACGCTTTCGAAAGAGGCTGAGAAAGCGGGCTTTGAGTTGCCGGAGGAGTATCAGACACAGTTTGACGGGGTCATTTCGAATGTAGAAGCTTACGCTCAGATGTACGGCCTTTCGGTTTCTCAGTACCTGAACCGCTATGTCAGCATGGGCTTCAACATGAACCTGTACAAGAAGTGCGTATACCGCGAACTTCTTGCGCAGGCCTACGCGGAGTATAAGGAGGGTGAGCCTACTTATACCGAGGATGACATGAACGCCTACTATCAGGAGCACAAGACCGATTACGATACCGCTGACGTTCATATCGTTCAGTTCTCTGCTGCCGGCGCGACCGAAACGACCGAAGAGGTTACGGTTGAGATGGCGAAGCAGAACGCGGACGATTTCATCGCCGGTGTAAAAACGGAAGAAGCGTTCGTTGAGGCGGCTATTGCCAAGGCTAACGCAGAGGCCGCGGAAGGCACCGAAGTGACCGAGGATACTTCCGAAGTCAAGAACCTGACCTATGCCAACGCGGTCTCGCTTGACACCAACGTAGCTTCCTGGATCTTTGATGAAGCGCGTGAGGCGGGTGAAGTTTCGGTTGTCGAGAGCGCAACGGGTGAGTCTTTCTACGCGATCTACGTCACGAGACCGGCTGAGCGTTCCGAACAGAACGTTGTCAACGTCCGTCATATTCTCGTCCTGGTTCAGGACTTCTCCGATGAAGAAGCCGTAGCTGCCGGAAAGCAGAAGGCAGAAGAGATCCTCCAGGAGTACAACGACCTTGGCGGCGGCGAGGACCTGTTTGCAAGCCTCGCTGAGCAGTACAGCGAAGACACCGGTTCCAACACCAACGGTGGTCTGTACGAGAACGTCTATCCGGGTCAGATGGTTGAGCCGTTCGAAAACTGGTGCTTCGACCCGATCCGTAAGGAAGGCAGCACCGGCATCGTTGAAACCAGCTACGGTTATCATGTCATGTACTACGTCTCTCAGGGCGCCCCGTACTGGCAGATCCAGGTAGAAAACAACATGCGTGCCGCAGACTACGACGCATGGTATACCTCCGTCAGCGAGAATTACAGCGCATCGACCAACTGGCTTGGCGTGCTGCTTCGCACCGAACCGATCTGACGCAAGTAGGCCGCGGCTCTACAGCGGCGAAATAAAACGACAAAAAAGCCTCTCGCAAAACAGCGGGAGGCTTTGATCGTTTGGTTGAGAGTAAACCAAAAACATCCAACAAAGGAGGATCCAACATGGAATTTGAAGGCAAGAAAGCGGTCGTTACGCCTGAGGCAGTCTTTATTATCGGAACCTACGATGAGAACGGTGTTCCGAACGCAATGAACGCAGCCTGGGGCACGCAGAAGGACCCGGATGAGGTGATCATCGTTCTTTCCAAGCATAAGACAACGGAAAACTTTGAAAAAACCGGAGCGTTCACGCTTGCGTTCGGCACGGCTGACACGGTCACGATCTCCGATTTCTTCGGTGTCACGACCGGCAATAAGATCAACAAGATCGAAAAGGCCGGGGTGCATGTTCACAAGAGCGCTCACGTCAACGCACCGATCATCGAGGAATACCCGCTGACCCTGGAGTGCACCGTAAAGAAGTGGGATCCGGAAGCGGAACTTCTGATCGGCAAGGTCGTCGCGATGCAGGCGGACGAATCCATCCTTACGGACGGTAAGGTCGACCTTGGCAAGCTCAGACCCATCAGCTTCGATCCGTCGATGAATCTGTACCGAGTGCTTGGTGAGCCTGTCGGCAGGGCGTTCCATGACGGTCTTGCGCTTCGCTGAGACGATTATTCTTCCTCCGGATAGAGGATGAAGCTCTCTTTCAGCTCCTCTGATTCAGCAGACGGACACAAAGTGTGATAGATGCGGCTGAAGCGCAGCTCTTCTTCAAAGGCGGCTCGGGCTGTGTCCGGCAGGGTGAGTCGGTCGCGCACCGGGCGGATCAGCGTCGGAAGATCCGAGGTCTTTGTGAGAAGGGAGAGAAGGGCGGTATCCTCTTTTCGAACACCAAGAACACGTAAATACAAGGGGCCTTCGGCAAACCGAAGCGCCTCTTTTTTTGTGCGGGTAATGGAAAGCACCGCATTGAGAAGAATCCGGCGCATCCGGGATGAGGGATAACGCGAGGAGTTGAGCAGGCTGACAAGGGTTTCGTACGAATCCGCTTCCACGACATATTTAAGAAGCCGATTCTCGAGTCCTTCCGCGACCTCATCGATCTGTGCGATCTCTTCTTTGGAAAGCGAGGCCAGCACGTAGCGGATATAGGGGAGCAGGGCCTCCTCGGAGACATAGCCGGAAGGAAGATAAGCTCTGGCAGCTTCCGGGATAAAGGCACGGATATCCTCACCCTGACTGAGGAGTTTTCTAAGAGCGGTGGCCGATGGGTAAGAGACCGTTAACGGATCGATCTTCTCATCTCGGTAATCGGCACCTTCCCGCTGAAGCGGCAGCCATGCCGGCGAATAGCCGATGCGGCGGGCCGCGCGAAGGTATTCAAGCGCTAAAATATGATTCGGCTCACTTGGCGGGAGCTCGCCGATGAGTTCGAAGAACGCGGACTCGCGGGCAAAGGGGTAGGATAAGCCGATGTCAAGGTAACGCCGCAGGGCTTTCCGAAACAGAGCGGTCTCCGGCTCGGTCAGAATGGCAAAGCGCTGAAGGAAGGGAAGATACGAAGGATCTTCCATGCCGAAGCTGATCGCGTCGATGATCCCGCTCTTTTGTGCAAGCACCATCGCTCCGTACGCAAAGTTCTCCGCACTCGCGGTACTGTAGAGGGTCGGAAGCTCGATGACCATCGAAACACCGGCGGCAAGCGCCATGCGCGTCCGGACAAACTTGTCGTAAACCGCCGGTGTGCCGCGCTGCACATAGTTGCCGCTCATCAGCGCGACAACAACATGCCCTTGCTCTTTCAGTGTCTGAATCTGATGCGCGTGACCGGTGTGAAGCGGGTTATATTCACTGACAATGCCAACGATGCTCACGGATGATCCCTCCTTTCGAATAACGATGAAAATATTATAACGAATAAAGCCATTTTGGGGAAGAGTTTACAAAGGATTCATAATTAATAGGCAAAATCAAGAAAAACGAAGCAAAACAGAGATAAAAAGAGATATAGCAAGATAAAACACTGCATTCTGAAATATGTCAAATTGATAAGAAGGGTCAAAAAGCCTAATATACGTACAGTTGTTTAGCACTCAACTGTATTGAGTGCTAATAAATCGAAAAATCCATTTCAGGAGGTTATACATCATGAAGTTAATCCCTTTAGGTGATAAGGTTGTCGTCAAACAGCTCGAAGCCATTGAAACCACCAAGTCCGGTATCGTTCTGACCGGTAATGCCAAGGAAAAGCCGCAGGAAGCGGAAGTCATCGCAGTCGGCCCCGGCGGAGTCATCGACGGCAAGGAAGTCAAGATGGAAGTTAAGCCCGGACAGAAGGTTATGTACTCCAAGTATGCCGGCACTGAAGTCAAGCTCGACGGCGAGCAGTATATTATTATGAAGCAGAGCGACATTCTCGCGATTGTCGAAGACTAAACGATATTTAGGAGGAATTTCTCATGGCTAAAGATATTAAATTCAGCATCGATGCTAGAAACGCGCTGCAGGCCGGTGTCGATAAGCTGGCGGATACCGTAAAGGTTACCCTTGGTCCGAAGGGACGCAATGTTGTTCTTGACAAGAAGTACGGCACCCCGCTCATCACCAATGACGGTGTCACGATCGCTAAAGAGATCGAACTCGAAGATCCGTTCGAGAACATGGGCGCACAGCTCGTTAAGGAAGTTGCCACCAAGACCAACGATGTCGCAGGCGACGGAACCACGACCGCAACCGTTCTGGCTCAGGCCATGATCCACGAAGGACTGAAGAACATCGCTGCCGGCGCTAACTCCATCATCCTGCGCAAGGGTATGAAGAAAGCGACCGACTGTGCAGTTGCGAGCATCAAGTCCATCAGCACCCCGGTTTCCAGCAAGGCTCATATCGCTCAGATCGCTGCGATCTCCGCAGGCGATGAGGAAGTCGGCAACATGGTCGCCGATGCCATGGAAAAGGTTACGAACAACGGTGTCATCACGGTTGAAGAGTCCAAGACCATGGAGACCGAGCTTGAGCTTGTCGAAGGTATGCAGTTTGACCGCGGCTACCTCTCCGCTTACATGTGCACCGACATGGACAAGATGGAAGCGAGACTGGAAGATCCGTACATCCTTATCACCGATAAGAAGATTACCAACATTCAGGAGATCCTGCCGCTGCTTGAGCAGATCGTACAGACCGGCAAGGCCCTTCTCATTATCGCTGAGGATGTCGAAGGCGAAGCGCTTGCAACGCTGGTTGTCAACAAGCTGCGCGGCACCTTCAACTGTGTCGCTGTGAAGGCTCCCGGCTTTGGTGACAGAAGAAAGGCTATGCTGCAGGATATCGCGATCCTTACCGGCGCACAGGTCATCGCTGAGGAAGTCGGCCTTGAGCTGAAGGACGCTACGCTGGATCTGATGGGCCGTGCAAAGTCCGTCAAGGTCGGCAAAGAGAATACCGTGATCGTAGACGGTTACGGCGACAAGGCTTCGATCGCCGCTCGTATTGAGCAGATCAAGGCTCAGATCGAGGAGACGACCTCCGACTTCGATCGTGAGAAGCTCCAGGAGCGCCTCGCAAAGATGTCCGGCGGTGTTGCCGTCATCAAGGTCGGTGCGGCTACCGAGATGGAAATGAAGGAAAAGAAGCTCCGCATGGAAGACGCTCTGGCAGCTACCAAGGCAGCTGTCGAAGAGGGTATCGTCTGCGGCGGCGGCAGCGCCTTCATCCATGCGATCCACGACACCAAGGCTCTGGCTGCTACGCTTGAAGGCGATGAGAAGACCGGTGCGGAGATCATTGTCAAGGCTCTGGAAGCTCCGGTTCGCCAGATCGCAGTCAACGCCGGCGCTGAGGGCAGCGTCGTTGTCAACAAGCTGCTCAAGTCCAAGACCGGTATCGGTTACAACGCCCTGACCGACAAGTACGTCGACATGGTCAAGGCCGGTATCATCGATCCTGTCAAGGTTACCCGTACCACCCTGCAGAATGCTACTTCCGTAGCCGGCACCGTTCTGACGACCGAAGCGGTCGTTGC
>ONYR01000030.1 GCA_900322165.1 uncultured Eubacteriales bacterium | reverse complement strand
CGTGCCGATCCCGACCGTCGCCGTAATTCCGGTTTCCTTCAGCACGTCCCGGATCATGGTCATAGCCATAAGATGAGCCGGATGCACTCCGGCCGCCTCCGCCTTGGCCCGGTAGAGATGAAGATAGGCGCTGCAGTCGATGAAGCATTCATCGATACTGTATACATGAAGATCCTCCGCGGCAACATAGCGCAGATAGATCGAGAAGATCTGTGCCGAGACCCGCTCGTATTCCGCCATACGGGGCATCGCGGTAATGTATTTCAGCTTGGTGTGGTGCGCAGCCTCGTATTCGCGGATCTTCTGTTTTGCCTCGAACAGTCTCGGACGGGACGGCACGCCCTTGGCCTTCAGCGAAGGCGAGACCGCCAGACAGATCGTCTGGTCCGAGCGCGATTCATCCGCCACCAACAGATCCGTCTGCAGCGGATCCAGTCCTCTGTACACACACTCCACCGAGGCATAGTAGGACTTCAGATCGATGCAGATATACGCGCGTTCCATCAGTACACCTTGATGACGTTTTTCACCACTCCCTGCAGCACCAGTTTCCGAACAAGGATCCGCTTGTCCCCGTACACCGAACGGTTTCGGTATTCCAGCACGGCACAGCCGCTCGCTTCATCGACCCCGCCGTAGGCTTTCAGCGTATTCTGTCCTTCCCCATCGAGCGCGATCACAAGATCGCCCACATTGCACTCGTTTTGCCTTGTAATGACAACGTAGTCCCCTTCGCGGATCCCCGCGTCCTCCATCGAGTCACCGACCGCCCGAAGGATATACATCTGTCCGCTTCCGAAAATCGAGCTTGGCAGGCTGACGTACTCTTCGATATACTGTTCCTCTTCCTCCGGATCGCCGCAGCGGATCGAACCGACAAGCGGCGCGGATGTGTAGCCGGTCTTGCATCGCTCGACCGCCTTGTTGATGATCGACTTCCCGTCATAGCTCAGCATCTTTTTCTCATCCATCTCGACAAGATAGCTGTGCGCGGTGGATTTGCCGATGCCGAGTCCCGCCGCGATCGCCCGAACCGACGGCGATTCCTGCTCCTTACGGTAGTACGCACTGACAAAATCGCTGATCTTTTCCATCAGCTCCGGGTCTTTTTTCCGCATCACTTTCTCCTTTATGTCACCGTGCCTGTCTTCGGTTTTCCGTTTTTGTTCTATCGCGGACACTTCGTCCGTGATTCATATTATACGCATCCGCGCTGATAATTCAACCCGGATTTTCAGTTTTTTTGCTTCCGTTTCTTCGCCGGGTAATTTATTACTCAGGCTATGCGCTGTATTTCACGATCAGACGCAAAAACAGCGTCTGCCGAAACCATAACGGTTAGGGCACGACGCTGCCTTCTTATGCTTTTCCGACGATCCTGTTCGACCGATGTCACTCACTCTTCACCCGCTCGATCATCGCTTCATACAGCCTGGCGGTCGATTCATCACTTTCCATGTTAATCACGTACACATTCTCCGCTGTCTGAATTCGGATGGCGCAGACTATCTTCGGGTCGCCGCAGACTGTATACTCTCCGAACATTTCCGATCGGAAAGTCCCTTCCATATGCTTCGCAAACACCCCCGTAGTCAAACCGTCCACCGGTTCACCGTAATCGGCTTGTTCCACAAAGGTAATCGACTCCATTTCCGCGTAGGTAATCACGGTTTCCTTTCCTTCGCTGTCGGTAATGACAAGCCCGTCATCGATAAAACGCAATCCGGCACCGGCTCCTTTGCCTTTTCCGATCAGGCTGTAAAGAATGAACCCGATGAAGATGACAGCGATAATAATCAAGTTCAGTTTATTATTGCGTTTAATCGTTCGCTCGTTTTGTTCTCTCGCTTCTTCGACAAGGTCCTGCATACTTTTTCGATCCTCCTTGCTCCGCTTCGTATTCTTATTCACTTCAAAGCATCTACGCTATTCCTATTTTCGAATAACTGAAAGCGGTTGTCAATCCGATTTTCACATGTTAATATGATTTATCAGCCTTAAATATACACGGCAATCTTGATTCAAAACCTTAACAAGGAGATTTCATATGCTGAACATTCAAAAAACCACCGAGAACGGCACGGCTCTCTTTACGCTGGAGGGACGGCTTGACACCATCACCTCTCCCACGCTTGAAAAACTGCTGAGAGAATCCCTCGATGGGGTTTCCACGCTCATTCTTGATCTTCAAGGCCTTGAATATATCTCCTCCGCCGGTCTGCGCGTTTTTCTGTCCGCTCAGAAACTCATGAATAAACAAGGGACCATGGAGATCCATCACGCCAACGAATCGATCATGGAGATTTTCGAAGTCACCGGCTTCACGGAGATACTGACAATCAAATGAAGACACTTTTCGGAATCAAATTCGGCGGTCTGCAGCAGAAAATCTTCAACATGATGCTGCTGATGATCATCGCGCTGATCGCCGTCTACACCATCGTATCCGTTTATCAGCAAAGAAGGCTTGCCGGCATTGTGCAGGAAGCCGGCGCCAAACAGCAGGCAGCGATTGAGACGGCGTCACAGGAGACCATGCAGACCGTACTTGAGTCCTCTATGTCTCGCACGACAGCGCTTCAGGCCTACATTGCGGACGACCTGTTTTCGGATGTACGCACCGATGTATCCACGCTTCAGGCCTTTGCCACGGAGCTTTTCAAGCACGCGGACAATTATCCGGATCATCCGTACTTTGAACCGGATCCGGCAAACGCAGGCATCGCTTCAGTTCAGATGCAGCATGAGAAAGGTGTCGACCCTTCCGAGTCCGAAACGCTTGGCCTGGTCGCGAACATGAGTGAGATGATGCTGGCTGTCTATGAGAACTCGGAAAGGCTCGACTCCTGCTATGTCGCGACCGCTGATGGATGCATTCTTTTTGTAAACAACCGATCTGATTCTTATTTCACCGATAGCGGAGAAGTCTATACGCTCGATGTAAGGCACCGTCCGTGGTACACCCAGGCCTCCTCTGCCGGCGAACTGATTTTTACCGACGTTGTGCCGGATGCGTTTACCGGCATTCTGACCGTAACCTGTGCCGCGCCGGTTTACGATGACGGCGAACTTGTCGCCGTGGTCGGAGCGGATATTTTCCTGGACTCCATCAGCGATTATGTTCGCGATACTTCTTCCGCAAACGGTTTCCTCTGTGTTGTCAATGACGAGGGGAAGGTGCTCTTCTCTCCGCAGGCCGAAGGCACGTTTAAGCCGGAAACCTCCGAAAAAGCCGCTGATCTTCGCGAGAGCGAGAATGAAGCGCTAGCCTCCTTTATCAGTCAAGCCCTCACGGAGAGAACTGCCCTGACGTTGATCGATGTTGACGGAAAACCCTGTTACCTGACCGGAGCTCCGATGCAAACACTCGGATGGACCGTTATTTCTGTCGTTGAGAAAGATGTCACCGAGCAGCCGACAACCCAGATGCTCGCTCAGTACGATGAAATCAATCAGGAAGCGCAGAATGCTTATCAGCAGGGGGCCAACCAATCCGCCAAGACGTTTCTGGTTCTGACAGGTTTTATTGTTCTGCTGGCGCTGACCGGTGCCTTGGTTCTTGCCGGCCGCATCGTTAAGCCTCTCGAGACAATGACCAAACACATCAGCCGTCTCAGCGGAACCGGACAGGTATTCGAGATGGAGAAAGCCTACCAAACCGGTGACGAAATTGAGGTGCTGGCTGAGACCTTTGCGGATGTCTCCGCGAAAACGAAAGAATACGTTGCACAGATCAACCGCATTACAGCCGAAAAAGAACGCATCAGCGCCGAGCTCTCTCTCGCCACCAGAATTCAGTACGCCATGCTGCCTCACATCTTTCCTCCTTTTCCTGAAAAGAATGAGATCGATATCTATGCCAGCATGGATCCGGCCAAGGAAGTCGGAGGCGATTTTTATGATTTCTTCCTGATCGATGATGACCATCTGGCTATGGTGATGGCTGATGTGTCCGGCAAAGGCGTCCCGGCCGCGCTCTTTATGATGGCATCAAAGATTATTCTGCAGAGTGTCGCCATGCTTGGCGGCTCGCCCGCGGAGATTTTAACGAAAACCAATCAGGCGATCTGTTCCAACAATCAGGAGGAGATGTTTGTTACCGTCTGGGTCGGCATTCTGGAGATCTCAACCGGCAAACTCACCGCGGCAAACGCGGGACATGAGTATCCGGTAATTCAGCGCGGATCAGACGGCCGCTTTGAAATCATAAAGGACAAACACGGGCTGGTGATCGGCGCGATGGATGGTGTTTCCTACCGTGAATACGAACTGCGCCTCGAGCCCGGAAGCAAGCTGTTCCTCTATACCGATGGTGTCCCGGAGGCCACGAATGCGGAAAACGAACTGTATGGTCTTGAGCGCATGCTCGACGCTTTGAACACGGATCGGCAGGCTGATCCGCAGCGCGTTCTTCATAATGTCCGTGTCTCTGTGGACGCGTTTGTGAAAGATGCCACGCAGTTTGATGATATTACGATGCTCTGTATGGAATATAAAGGGAAAGAAGCGGAGACTCCCGCTGATCTGAAAGGGGAAACACAAGATGACAGATCATAATTCGGATATCGTAACCATTCTTCTTTCCGGCCGAATTGATTCGACCAACGCCCCACAGACTGAAAAGATGATTCAGGAGAAGCTCAGCGGGCATGAAGGTTCCGCCGTTGTACTGGACGCGTCGTCTCTTGAATACATCTCCAGCGCAGGTCTTCGCATCATTCTTCGCATTAAGAAGGCCCACCCCGATCTGACGCTCACCGGTGTTTCTTCCGAAGTCTACGAGATCCTCGACATGACCGGCTTTACCGAAATGATGACCGTTGAAAAGGCGTACCGTGTCGTTTCCATTGAAGGCTGTGAAGAGATCGGGCGAGGCGCCAACGGCACGATTTATCGGATCGATAAGGATAATGTCGTGAAGGTCTATAACAATGCCGACGCGCTTGCTGACATTCAGCATGAACGCGAGGTCGCGAAGCTGGCGCTGATTTTAGGTATTCCAACGGCCATCTCTTACGATGTTGTCAAGGTGGGAAACAGCTACGGAAGCGTGTTCGAGCTTCTCAACGCCCGTTCCTTCTCCAAGATTCTCGCCAGTGAGCCGGATAAACTGGACTGGTGCGTGGATGAGTTTGTTAAGATGCTGAAAAAAATCCACTCCACCCTTGTTCCCTCGGGAAAACTTCCGGACATGAAAGAGAAAGCCCTCTCTTGGGCGCGCTTCACCAAAGAATATCTTCCCGCAGAGGCAGGCGCCAAACTGCTTTCTCTCGTTGAGGCTGTTCCCCATGATGATCACATGATTCATGGCGACTACCATACCAAAAACCTTGAGCTGCAGGGGGATGAGGTTCTGATCATCGACATGGATACGCTGTCCGTCGGCCACCCTGTTTTCGAGCTGGGAAGCATGTTTAACTCCTTCGGCGGTTACTCTGAATGGGATCATAACGTGATTCTGAAATTTCAGGGCTTTGACCTTGCTACCGGGCAGGCGTTCTGGCACAAAGCCCTTTCCGCCTATCTGGAAACCTCTTGTCAGGCAAAGATCCGGGAGGTGGAAGACAAGGCCCGCGTCATCGGCTATACTCGGATGATCCGCCGCTCCATCCGCCGCCACGGTCTGGAGACGGAGGACGGAAGAGCCGAGATCGAGCTTTGGAAGAGCCATCTTCTCTCTATTCTAGAGCATGTCGATACCCTGACCTTTTCACTCAATGAGCTCGAGATTGAAGCGACGACGGATAACCTTTCGGAAGTTCAGACTTTTGTGAATGAACGTCTCGACGCGCTTGACTGCTCGCCGAAGGCCCAGATGCAGATCGAACTCGCTGTCGAAGAGGTTTTCATCAATATCGCCAGCTACGCTTATCTTCCGGGAAAAGGAAACGCGACAGTGCGCGTTGAGGTTACCGAAAACCCGGTTTCCGTTACGATCACCTTCATCGACCGCGGTGTTCCTTATGATCCGCTCGCCAAAGATGATCCGGATGTCACGGCTTCCGCGGAAAACCGAGCGATCGGCGGGCTCGGTGTGTTTATGGTGAAGAAAACGATGGATGACGTAGCCTATGAATACCGTGACGGTCAGAATATTCTGACCTTGAAAAAGAATCTCTAACGAAAAGACGCAGCAGCAACCATGATCATTGATCTTCATATGCATACCAACGTCTCCGACGGAACCGATACTCCGGAAGAGATCATTGACAGAGTCCGGGAAGCCGGCATTACCTTGTTTTCCGTAACCGATCACGATGCGGAAAAAGCAGCCCGGATCATCCCTCCCTTGCTTAAGCCCGGTGACCCTTCCTTTATTACCGGTGCGGAGTTTTCCTGCCGTGATGAGAAGGGAAAGTATCACATACTCGGCTATGGCTATGATCCGGACCACAAAGCCATGCGTGATCTGATTGAGACCGGCCATCGGTACCGCATGCATAAGGTTCAGGCTAGACTCGATTACCTTTCAGATCAGCTCGGCTTCTCTTTTTCGGAGGAAGACCTGAAAGATTTATTCGCTCAGGACAATCCCGGCAAGCCGCACATCGGCAATTTGATGGTCAAGCTCGGCTATGCCAAGAGCAAAGATCAGGCGATTCGGGATTATATCAATCAGGTTCATATTCAAGAATTGTACGTTCGTCCGGAGGAAGCGATTCAGGGGATTCGTGAGGCCGGGGGCATTTCGGTTCTCGCTCATCCCAGCTACGGCGACGGCGATCAGCTCATTCTCGGTGATGAGATGGACGCGCGTCTTCAGCGGCTGATTCCGATGGGTCTGCAGGGACTTGAGGCCTTTTACTCAGGCTTTACGAAACCGATTCGCGAAGAGGTGCTCTCCTTTGCAAAACATTATGGTCTGTATGTCACTGCCGGCAGTGATTACCATGGCAAAAACAAACTGGTTGTGCTTGGCGACACCGGCCTTACTCCGATGGCTGATCTGCCCGAAGGCTTAACGGCTTTTCTCCGTCAAGTAACCATCCATACGCCGGCTTAACCGGATATAAAAAACGACCCTTCGCAGGGTCGTTTTTTGTTCGCGTTTTGTCCTATAACTCTCTTATCTAGCGTAGCTTCCAAGAAACTCGAGGCTCGGCTTCGGCATGCGCTTCTGGGTAGCTCGGTCGACCGCGATGAGGCCGAAGGTCATGGAAAAGCCTTTCTGCCACTCAAAGTTGTCCATCAGGCTCCAATGGCAGTATCCGAGAACCGGAATGCCATCCTCGATGCAGCCTTCGATTCCCTTCATCGCTTCGGTGATGAATGCCACACGGCGGGTATCATCGGCCGTCGCAATACCGTTTTCGGTCACCATGATCGGGATCGGCAGTGCCTCGTAGACCTTGCGGATCACATGAGCCAGTCCCTCCGGATAGTACTCATAGTCCATCTGCGTCGTCTCAGCGCCGTCCGGAACCGGCAGGGAACCTTCCGGACCCATCAGCGTGCGGGTGTAGTTCTGAAGGCCGAAGAAATCGTCATCCTTGATGTACGGCACATAGTGCAGGAACTCTTCCGTCCACTCCTTCAGCGCGTTCTCCTCACCGCCCGGCTGCGCCTGAATATCATGCAGGGAAAGCGTGATACCGATCTTCAGGTTCGGATTGACCGCCTTCATCGCCGCCTTTGCGGCCTGATGCGCCTTCATGACAAGGATGTCGCCTTCGGGCGTGCGGGAGCTGACAAAGACCTGCGGCTGCGCGGTTCCGAAGACCTGCATGTTTTCCATTGCCTGCTTCTTCATGCGCTCCATGAAAGGATTCTGCAGGTTGATGCCGACCTGCACCTGGCCCTCAGCCTTCTGCTTTTTCTGCATCATCATCATGTAGCGGCGGGAGATCGCAGCGATCTGCAGACCCATGTTCGCCTCGTTGATCGTGCAGACGTAATTCAGCTCATCGCCGAGTTTTTCCGTAACATAGCGGCAGTAAGCGGCAAACTTTTCAACCGTCGCTTCATTTTCCCAGCCGCCCTGCTCGATGAGCCATTTCGGGCTGGTGAAGTGATGCATCGTGACGATCGGCTCGATCCCGTTTTCACGGCAGCAGCGGATCACATCACGGTAATGCTCGATCTCTGCCTCATCAAACTCGCCCGGCTTGGGTTCAACGCGCGCCCACTCGATCGAGAAGCGGTACGCATTCAGTCCGGCCTTGGCCATCAGCTTGATATCTTCCGCATAGCGGTGATAATGATCGCAGGCTTCCCCGCTCGGCTCGTTGAAGCTGGTATACTCCATATGCTCCTGAGCCCAGTAATCGCTGTGGATGTTGTTGCCCTCGACCTGATGCGCCGCGGTAGACGCACCAACCAAAAACGTTTTCGGTAAACTCATGATTCAAATGCCTCCTCATTTATTTAATGTACACACTAAGAACGGCTGCGCACATTTCATTCATTTCCCTTGCCACCGTCTCCGGCTTTTGCGTCATGCCTTCCTCGACCCAAAGCGAGAGCACCTGAGAACAGCCTCCGGCCATAAACCGGTAAACAAGTTTCTCCTGCATTTCGCTGAGCTTGGGCAGATATTCTTTCATCCGCTTGCGGTAGATCTCATAAAACAGCGTCGAGATCCGAGAGCTGAAATTCGGGTCACCTCCGGACGACGCGAGCAGACGAGTCTCCCCACCGTCTTCCTTCAGACTTTTGAGCAGCGTAGTCAAAATACCGGTCTCTTTATCAAAAGTGGCTTTCTCTGCCAGCTCCCTGAGATCATCCAGCGCTTCGTTCTCCAGCTTTACCATCAGATCATAGGGATCATCGTAATGGCTGTAGAAGGTAGCCCGATTGATTTCCGCAATGTCGCAAAGCTCCTTAACGGTGATACGGCTGATGGGTTTTTCCTTCAAACATTGGAAGAACGCCTGCCGGATCCGCATCTTGGTGTACCGCACTCTGGCATCTGTTTTCATTCCCGGCCCCTTCCCGACAGTTTTGTGCAAACTGCCGATTATCTTTCACATCGTAAAAAATCAATGCTTGATTCTTTGCCTCTGCATGTATTATACTCGACATAAGAAATTAAATCAACACATGTTTATTATTTTACAAGTACAAAACGGAAAGGATGGTCCTCTATGATTCAGAAAGCCGTTCAACAGATCATGCTCGGCAGTGTCACCGGAAATGAAGCCGATGCCCGTGCTACCCTCGCCCAGATCAAAGCCGCCGGCTACGACGCGCTTGAACTCAACGGATTCATGATCCGCCCTACCTCATTTCTCGTCCGCGCTCTCACCAAGGCTGCGGGCATGCCGACAGGCAAAGGCGGAAAGCTGAACTGGCCGGCACTGTTGAAAGAAACCGGTCTTGGCGTTGTCAGCGTACATGAAGATCTTAACCGGATCGAAAACGAGACGGCGGCCGTCGTGGACGAGACGAAACAGTTCGGCTGCCGCTACATTGTCATCACCGGTATGTACCGCTTCGACTACTCCGATCCCGAAGCGGTTTTAGGACTGGTGAAGCGTCTGAACGCGGCCGGTGAAAAACTCGCCGGTGAAGGCGTTTCTTTGCTTTACCACAATCACAACATCGAGTTCTCCCGTCTGCCGGATGGCCGCACCGCCTGGGATGTGCTCCTCTCCGAGACGAAGCCGGAGTTTGTCAACTTCGAGTTTGACTCTTACTGGCCGACCGAAGCCGGTGCAAATGCCCTCTTCCTGATGCAAGACCTTGGCTCCCGCATGAAGCTGTGGCACATCAATGACCGTGGCTTCCGCGCCTCCGGGGCTCAGATGACTCCGATCATGAAATCAGACTCCCTGGAGCTTGGAACCGGCAACATGCCGCTCGAGGCACTTGCGGATCAGGCGAAGAAAGCCGGCATCGATGCCGTGATCCTCGAAAGCCACCGCAACTGGATCGATAAGTCCCCGGTCGCCTCTCTTAAGCAAAGCGCCGAATTTCTTCATAAACATTTCTGATTGCCTCTTTTCCTTTCTCTGTGCATGTGTTAAAATATTAACAGGTTCAGATGAGGCTTTCGAACCGCGAAAAAACTTTTGCAGGAGGATCAACACTATGGCAGTTAATCGTTTTGTCCTTAACGGCGTTTCTTACCACGGCCACGGTGCCATCAACGAAATTCCCGGCATCGTCAAATCTCACGGCTTTACCAAAGCATTTGTCGCTTCCGACCCGGATCTTGTCAAGTTCGGCGTTACCGCAAAGGTTACCGATCTTCTGAGTGCCAACGGCATTGCTTACACCCTCTATTCCGATATCAAACCGAATCCCACGATCGAGAACGTTCAGAACGGTGTCAAGGCTTACCTTGAATCCGGCGCTGACTTCATGATCACGATCGGCGGCGGCTCCTCCATGGACACCGGCAAGGGCATCGGCATCATCGTCAACAACCCTGAGTTTGCGGACGTCCGCTCGCTCGAAGGCGTGGCTCCGACCAAGAACCGCACCGTCTTCACGATCGCCGTTCCTACCACCGGCGGTACCGGCGCAGAATCCACCATCAACTATGTTATCACCGACGTTGAGCGCAAGCGTAAGTTTGTCTGCGTCGACCCTAACGACATTCCGGACGTAGCTGTTGTTGACCCCGACATGATGAGCACCATGCCCAAGGGCCTTACCGCTTCCACCGGTATGGATGCACTGACCCATGCGATCGAAGGCTACACCACCGCCGCTGCCTGGGAGCTGGCTGACACCCTGAACCTCGAAGCGATCAAGCTCATCGGCAAGAACCTGCGCAAGGCCGTTCAGAACGATCCGGACGGACGCGAAGGCATGGCGCTGGCTCAGTATGTTACCGCGATGGCTTACTCCAACGTCGGTCTCGGCATTGCGCACTCCATGGCTCACACCCTCGGCGCGGTCTATGACACGCCTCACGGTGTTGCCTGCGCGATGATGCTTCCGATCGTTATGGAATTCAACGCGGAGTGCACCGGCGAAAAGTTCAAGTATGTCGCTGAGGCTCTTGGCGTTGACACCACCGGCATGGATCAGGAGACCTACCGCAAAGCCGCTGTCGACGCGGTTCGCCAGCTGTCCGTCGATGTCGGTATCCCGACCAAGCTTGAGAAGCTGAAGGAAGAGGACCTTCCGTTCCTCTGCGAATCCGCTGCCGCGGACGCCTGCGCACCCGGCAACCCGAAACCGGCTACCCTTGCCGACTTCGAAGCGATGTTCCGCAAGCTGATGTAATCGAT
>ONYR01000277.1 GCA_900322165.1 uncultured Eubacteriales bacterium | reverse complement strand
TCCTCTCCGTAGATTTTGTAGACATGTTCAACGCGTAAGATATCCATAAACTCCTCCTCAACACGAATCTTTGCCTGTTGCGTTCATTGCTTTTTCCAATTGATTTTGCTATATTGGCTGTGGTGGCAAGGGCCCGCCGTTTTCTTTGTTGGCGTGCCCGCCTGCTGAATCTTTAAACTCTCAGCATTATATCATATCTGTCACATAACTTGACTTAAGGAGGGATTAGTTTCTTATGAAGATTACACGGCTTGAAGTCAATCATCTGACCAATCCGATCGGTTACTACCTGGATCCGCTGACGCTTTCCTATACGGTTACAGAGGCTCGCGGAACGAAAACAGCCTCCGCACGCGTGGAGATTGCCAAGACGCCCGATTTTGCCGCTTTGGTCTACGATTCCGGAGTAAGAGACGATATCGACAGCCGTGCCTTTGCGCCGGAGCTCTCCCTTGAGCCGGAGACCCGGTATTTCTGGCGGGTATCCGTTACCGATGATGCAGGCGACTGCGCCGTCTCGGAAACTGCCTTCTTTGAAACCGCTCCCGCAGCGCTGAATGCCCAGTGGGTCAAGGCGCCGTTTGAAGATCCCGACACGCACCCGCTTCTGATGCGGAAGTTTTCTTTGCCGAAAAAGCCGGTCTGCGCGCGTCTGAACGTCTCGGGACTCGGACTGTACGAAGCCTATCTCAACGGTGAGAAGGTATCCGAAGAGTATCTGACCCCCTTCTACAATGACTATAATCACTGGGTCCAGTACCAGACCTTCGATGTCACGGAGCAGCTAGCCGAGGGCGAAAACGCGGTCGGATTCATGCTCGGCGAGGGATGGTGGATGGGCCGTTTCGGCTTTGTTGCCGGCATGCGGAAGGTCTACGGCTCACAGATGCAGCTCATCATGCGTCTTCATGTTACGTTCGAGGACGGTTCCGAGACCGTGCTTGTCTCCGATGAAAACCTGCTTTGCCACCGCTCTCCGATCCTTGAATCGAGCATCTACGACGGTGAGGTCTACGACAGCCGTCTGGAAGTGCCCGGTTTTGCGACGCCGTCCTGCGATCTTTCCGGCTGGGTCAAGGCTGTGCCCGCGGAGGCTCCGAAGGGGAACCTGATGCCGCGCCTGAGCCCGGCACTGACCGCTCATGAGACCTTTAAACCCGCCGAGCTGATCCACACGCCCGCCGGCGAGACCGTGCTCGATTTTGGTCAGGAGATCACGGGAACGATCTTTTTCCGCTGCCACGCTCCGAAGGATACCCGGATCAAGCTGACCTTCGGCGAGATCCTCCAGGATGACAATTTCTATACCGAAAACCTTCGCACCGCCAAGCAGGAATACACCTTCATCGCCAGCGGGGATGACCGTCTGGTGCGGCCGCACTTTACCTTCTACGGCTATCGCTTTGTGAAGGTCGAGGGGCTTGAAGAGGTCTGCCCGGATGATTTTACCGCTGTCGTGCTTCACTCTGATCTGCGCCGCACCGGCTGCATCGAGACGTCGAATCCGAAGGTGAACCGTCTCTTCCTCAACGCCCTCTGGGGCCAGAAAGGCAACTTTGTCGATGTTCCGACCGACTGCCCGCAGCGGGATGAACGCATGGGCTGGACCGGTGATGCGCAGGCTTTCTGCGCGACCGCGCATTTTAACATGGCTTCCTCTGCGTTCTACCGGAAATATCTCTATGATATGCTCACCGAGCAGGCAGGCGAGTTAAACGGTTCCTGTCCGTTCGTCGTTCCGGACGTTTTGAATCAGATCGCTCGTGTGCAGGGCGCGCCGGAGACCTCGCACGCCTCCTGTGCCTGGGGTGATGCGGCGACCGTCATTCCGTGGACGAACTACCTGTTCTCCGGTGACAAGGAGCTCCTGCGCGCGCAGTACGAAAACATGAAGCGCTGGACCGATTACATTCACACGATCGATGTTGAGACGGGTGACCTGCGGCTCTGGCATACCGGCTTCCACTTTGCCGACTGGCTGGCTTTGGACAATTATCACCAGGGCTCCTCCTTCGGCGGAACTGATCCGTACTTTATTGCAAGCGCTTATTACCTCTACTCCACCGAGCTCACCGCCAAAGCGGCCGAGATCCTCGAGCTCTCGGAAGACGCACTCTACTACCACACGCTTGCGAAAGAGATTCGCGAAGCGATGCAGCAGGAATACTTCACGCCTACCGGAAAGCTTGCCGTTGACACTCAGACTGCCCTGGTGCTCGCGCTGCATTTTGATATCGCGCCGGCAGCGTACCGGCCGCGCCTCATCCGTGACCTCAAGAAAAAGCTCGATGACGAGAAGATCCATCTCACGACCGGTTTTGTCGGCACGGCCTATCTTTGCCGCACGCTGTCCGAAAACGGTCTGACCGATTATGCCTACACCCTGCTTCTGAACGAAGACTACCCGAGCTGGCTCTACGAGGTCAACATGGGCGCTACGACGATCTGGGAGCGCTGGAATTCGGTCCTGCCTAACGGCAAGATCAGCGACACCGGCATGAACAGCCTGAATCATTATGCTTACGGTGCGATCGTGGAGTGGATCTACCGCCACGCGGCCGGCTTGAACCCGGACGAGACGGCTCCCGGATTTAAACATTTCACGCTGGCTCCGGAAGTGGATCCACGCTTTGATTTTGTACGCATGAGCTACGACTCACCCTACGGCGAGATCAAAAGCCACTGGGAAAAGAAGGACGATACGTGGCATTTCTCGGTGACGGTTCCCTTCGATACGCAGGCGACGTTCATCGCTCCCGGCGGTGCAGACGGCTACGTAAACGGCACTTTGTTCCATGAATCAATTGAATTGATACCCGGAAGTTATGATATTAAATTGATTTAATCTATTATTCTAAACAGATGTTGTTTATTTTAAAAAAGATCATAATTTTTTAAGAATATATCATCTTGATTGACTTGCACCATCATCTAATATGTGTTATTATGTATATGCTTACAAAATCCAAACTATGTATTAGGGGTTAACTATGGATGTGATTTCAAAAATCGGTAAGCGGCTCGCCAGTCTGATTCCTGAAAAAGAAGAAGCTGCCAAGGCTGCTTCTCCTTCCGAAGTAACCGAGATTGTCGAGGAACCCCAATCCTCCAAACCTCAAAAGCAGCTGGAAGACCTGATTGCCGAAAAGAAAGAAGCTGATTACGCGATCGTCACGGACACGTCAGCGAACCTTCCCCTCTCTTCGCTGGGAGGCGCAGCCGATCCTTTCACGGATCCGACAAGCAATGGCATCTTTGTCATTCCTTTCATCTATTCCAATGGAACCGTTGAAGAAACCTGTACCGATATCGATGCGTTCGACGGCAAAGGCTTCTACGACAAGATGCGGGAGGGAACCCGGTACTATACGTCCCAGGTCACTCCGCAGACGTACTGCGATTTCTTCAGACCGCTGCTTGAAGCAGGCCGGGACGTTCTTTTCGTTGGTATGTCCTCCGGAATCAGCGGGTCCTTCGACAGTGCCCGCACCGCTGCTGAGATGCTGAAGGAAGATTTCCCGGACCGAAAGATCGAGCTTGTCGATACGCGCGGAGCTTCTCTTGGAGAAGGTCTTGTTACGCTGAAAGCGCAGATCCTGCGCAAGGT
>ONYR01000046.1 GCA_900322165.1 uncultured Eubacteriales bacterium | reverse complement strand
GCCCCAGGCAGCAGCGCCGGAAGCGATGAGACCGATCTTCTTGATCGTGGTGATGCACAGGGAGGTCAGGGTCGCGATGAGCATGAATGCCATCGGGAAGTAGAACATCTTGTTGTTCTTGCCAACGTCGCCAAGCCATGCGCAGACAGCCATCAGCGCGATGCCGGCCAGCAGCTGGTTCGCAGCACCGAACAGGCCCCAGATCTGGTTCAGAGAGAGCGCACCGAGGACGCAGCCGATGATAACCATGAACAGGGTACCGAACAGCGGATGAGCAAGAAGCTTGCGAGCGCCTTTGGCATCCTTCCAGGTTGCCTCGCCTTCCTTAAGGAAGAGCTCACCGAACATGAAACGGGACAGACGGGTACCGGTATCAAGAGAGGTCAGCGCGAATACGGAAACCGCAAGGGTCAGAAGCGCGTAGATCGTCTTGTAAACGCCAGTCGTCTCGCCTGCGAACATCAGAGCGATACCGCCTGCGAAAGCAGCGGAGGGAGAACCGAAACCGCCGTCAAGATACTTGGTGAAGACCATACCAACAGCGATCAGGGAGATGATACCCAGCGCAGACTCGATCAGCATGGAGCCGTAGCCGATGGGCTTAGCGTGTGCTTCGTTGTCAAGCTGCTTGGAAGAGGTACCGGTGGAGATCAGAGAATGGAAACCGGAGCATGCACCGCAGGCAACCGTGATGAACAGAGCCGGGAACAGCGTGCCGATCTTGGTGGACCAGCCGGTGAAGGCCGGGATCTCAAAGGTGGTCGTGTGCGCGAATGCGGAGAAGAAGATACCGCAGATGGCAACGATCATCATCGCGTAAAGAAGGAAGCTGGAGAGGTAGTCACGAGGCTGCAGCATGATCCAGACAGGAATCAGGGAAGCGATCGTGATGTACGCGCCGATGAAGATGATCCATGCGGTGCGGCTCATCGCGAAACCGACGTTCAGACCAAGGACAACGATCAGGACGATGCCGACAATACCGATCACGGTAGCCGGAGCAGTCTTGACGCCCATGCGGTTGGTAAGAACACCGTAGATGATAGCCAGTACGATGAACAGAAGGGAGATCATCGCGGTCGTCTGGTTTCCGGTCGGATTCGTAACGAAGCCGAAGGTAACCGCAGCGTCATCCGGCGTAAAGAAGGTACCGGCAACGACGTTGACAAAGGACGCGATAACCAGGATCAGAACGAGCAGCGCGAAGATTGTGAAAAGCTTCTGAGCACGCTTGCCCATGGAGTCCTTGATGATTTCACCGACGGATTTTCCGTCATGGCGTACGGAGGCAAACAGAGAACCGAAGTCCTGCAGGCCGCCGAAGAAGATACCGCCCAGGACGCACCAGAGGAAAACCGGAACCCATCCGAAGACCGATGCCTGAATGGGGCCGTTGATCGGGCCTGCGCCGGCGATTGAAGAGAAGTGATGGCCCATCAGGACTGCAGGCGGTGCAGCGACGTAGTCAACACCATCTTCCATGGTATGCGCGGGAGTCGTTCTGGAAGAATCCACTCCCCACTGCTTTGCCAGCCAGCTGCCGTAGGTAATGTAGCCAACGATGAGCAAAGCGATCGCAGCGATGATGATAAGTAATGCTGTCATTTGCTTTTCTCTCCTTTGAGTGAGAATGATTTGATATTGCGAAGGGTCTTCTTCAAGGACTCGCCTTGGCGGTTATAGGCGATATTCCCGTCCGAAAGCCCGATGGCAATCACGCGGTAGTTGCTCCAGCCCTTCAGTCCAAGGGCGTAGCTTTGATAGTGCTTCTTTTTCCGGACAGCCTTCGCCATCTCGGGAGACATGTGCTCCGCAATGATCACGAGCGCCACGTCGGTATTTCGGTGAGAGGAGGATGGCTGCACCTTCGCCATTCCGCTCTCCCAGGCGATCTTGTCCCAGTTGTCAAGATCCTCCTGCGTCAGCTCCTGTGTCGTCTTAAAATAGGCGTATTCACGGGAGTCGATATCGGTCAGTTTCGCACTTTTAATGAGGAAATACTGTTCCCCGTGCATATCGAAAACCGCTTCAGCATCAAACGGTGCCGTCGGGGTTTCCCGATTGATCGTGTAGTAGCGCTTGTAAGCCTCCAGCACCTGATCCAGCGCTTCGGAAAGCTGTGTATTTTCCATAATCAAACTTCCTTCAGGCTTTCGCTTGGATTTTCTGCTTTGAGGCCTGCGGCACTGCCCTCAGAGCGCTTCGGCGCGGAAAAGTCACATCCAGGCATCAGCTCTTTAAGCTCTTTGATGAGCTCTCTGGCGGCACGGGTGCCGGGAAGCTGGATCACGGCCAGCTCAGCGCTCTCATCTCCGATGACAAGGCTCTCGATCTCGAAGTTCCCTCTTCCGCAGCACATTTTAGCCGGGACCTGCTGTACCCGCCGAAAGCAATGACGAATCTCGCTGTAAGGAATGTAATAGACCTTCAGCTTCGCCTTGAAATACAATGTCTCTTTTCCAAGACGGATCACGCCGATCGCGCGTGCATTTTTATAATCCTCCGCCAAGGAGGAAGTTACTTCTCCTTTGGTGAGTGGATAGAACTTCATGCCGGATACCTCTCTCCCGTTTCGTGCCGTTTTAAGCCCGAAAACGGACTCTATTAAGAAAAGATTAAAATCAATAGTATCATGTTTGCCATCAAAATACAACTGTCTGTTCACAAAAAATTCACATGGCTTTTGCAAATTTATACATAAAAATACACAACACGATTCATATACGGCTCGTATTGTGTATATTCATAAGTGTTTTTCGGTTTTTTCGCGTTCACACGCGTTCACACCTTCATCCCTTTGAACACAAAGCGGTGAAAGCAGAGAAATTTCGCCATGTCAAGTGTCACGGTCGGTTCATAGTCGATATGGTAATTCGGAAGCAGGATCCATCCGCGCTCGGTCTCGACCTTCCGGAACTTTTTCTTCTCCATCAGGTAGCGGCAGTGCTCCTCTTTGGCAAAGCGAAGGAAGATCTCGGTGATCTCAATGTCTGACGTGTTGGCCGTCGAGACATCGATGACAATGTGTTTTTTGCCCTTTAAGTCCATGTACGCAGCGAGCGTCGGGCCGTAAACAAATTCCATAGGTCCTCCTCCCTCTTACTTCTTCTGCAGACTCTTCTTTTTCGGTGTCCCGTCAAAATCCGAGAGCAGCCGTGTTCCTTCCGGATGGCGCTGCGTCACCATCGGGATGATCGGGGCCTTCCCGTATTTCAAGATAAAGACCGGCAGCAGCACGGCCGTCAGTCTTGCCGCCAACAGCGCGTCCACTCTCGCGTCGTGGAAGCGCTCGCCCTTGTGCCTCACTCCGAGCGTCTCCGCCTCTTCCTTCAGCGAGATAACATGCGGCAGATCATCCACTTCCATTTCCATCCAGGCGGTGTCCATGATCATGCCGGAGGCAAGTACCGCCGGCTTCTCCATCTCCGCCCGCTCGTACGCCCCGCTCAGAATATCGAAATCGGACCGAACGCCCTGTCCGCAGATCACGTTGGCCCGCTTTAAAAACGCGCTGATCCGCTCGAGTGCTTCCTTGATCGGAACACCCTCCCGGCGCAAAAGATCATCGGAGATATGCGTCAGGCCTCGAACGATCGGGGACATTTTCTTACCCTTCGGGAGACGGATATACAGATCCAGCGTGCGGGTCACGACCAGTCCCTTTTTGCTGTTTTCGATCAAAAGCCCGGCAAACTGCGTCGGATTTGCGCCTTCCCATTCCATATCGATGACAGCGATCGGAAAGCACGATTCATACAGGTCGGCGCGTCTTGCCGTTTCCTCTTTTGAAAAGCGCTGTTTATAGTACGTTTTCCAGGCCGTGTGACGCTTTTTCTCGCAGAGAAGATGATCGCATCCCTCCCGCTTCTCGCAGGCCGCACAGTCAAACCGCCGGCGGATCCTGTTGTCCTCTTCGTTTAGCTCTTCCTTATCAAAACGGTACTCCGCCAGGTATCGCTCCGGGTTTTTCTGCGCGAACTCGCACACCTTGGCGTAGACGGTCTTCTCGAGGTACGCATCCGCCGCGATCAGCATCTGGCTCGGTGCGTCAAATCCGTCCATGACCGTCTCATCGACATCGATCCCCCACACGCCCATTCCGACCAGGAACCACTTGCGTCCGTCCTTACGGTCACTCTCGAACAGGCTGACCCAGACGACCGCATTGGCCGCGGTCACGCTCTCCTGAGGCTGTTTTTTGCGCCGAAGGGTGATCGTATTGTTTTCCTCATCAAAGACGAGCTGGCTTCTGGATTGTTTCTTCAGGCAATCGGTGTGTCTTATGTAGCGTGTGCGGCATTTTTCAAACAGCCAAAGCAGTCCCTTCGGCAGAGGACTCAGACGGCTGCCGAAAAAGACAACACGACCCTTAAGGTACGCTTCCTGATCCAGCACCATCGTCCTCACCTCCGTTTCTGTTTCTCCGTTTTCAGCTTTTCGACACAGTCAGCGCCTATTATAACAAATATCTTTCTCACGGAAAAGCCCTGACGGAGCGCTTACTTCTTTCAAAGCAATAAAAAAGCCTGTGAAAATCACAGGCTCTCATTTTTTATTAAAGCGCAGATCGATAGCTGCTTAGCTGCAGTTCAAGTAAACCTGACAGCCGATCAATAAAACGCGCCGGAGTTGACCAGTCCGTTCAGGATCGAAGCGAAGATGCTGCCAAACAGCAGGCCGAGCACGATGGCGAGGCCAATGCCGATCGCGATCCAGATGAGCTGTGCCTTGCAGAAGTTGGCGCGGCCCTTGTTGCCCTCAGAGCCAAAGCCCCAGACAAAGAGCATGATCAGGTTGACAAGCGGAATGCTCATGACAAGGATCGTCAGGATCCACTGTCCGACGGAAAGCGGCTCTTCCTTGGTGTCTTCCGCGTACTGCTGCTGATACTGATTCTGCGGATACTGCTGGTACTGCTGCTGGTACTGAGCCTGCTGGTACTGCTGGTACTGATTCTGCTGATACTGATTCTGCTGGTACTGCTGCTGGTACTGAGGCTGCTGCGCCTGCTGATACTGGTTGTTCTGATTCGGATCATACTGACTCATGACAAATACCTCTCCTCTGTGTTTTATGAATCTGCCTTTCATGGCATTTTCTTTATTTCTATACTAACAATACACCATTTGTGTTTGTTTTTAAAGATGCATTTTAGAAAAAAATTAAGAATTACCCAGACGGCTACCTGCACGTATTCTCTTTCCGCTTAGCGCCTGAGATACGTCGGACTTGCTTGAAGTGGCCGGCCCGCTGGGCTATAATATCGCTGTATTCAACTATCCGACACAAGAGGAGGCGAATGTGACGATGGATTTTTCCCGGTATGATGGTTTTTCTCCCTCCGAAAACGAAAACCGCATGGCGATGGATCAGGGGGACTATGCGGAAAACTATGGTCCGACGGTCTTTCACTATACCTCGATCGATTCCCTGCATAAAATACTCGAAGGCAAGGAGCTTTCGCTCAACAATACCCGTACAATGAATGATGCCAAGGAGGTCCGAAGCTTTATTGAGAACCTTGAAAAAGCGGTCTCCGATGATCTGCCTCCCGAGCATCTTTCCGAGAGCGCGGCCTTCTTTGCTTCGCTCTACAACCAGCTCGAACAGGCTTACCCGTTTGCGAGCTGCTTCTCCTCCCTCGAGGATGATGCCTCGCTCTGGGAGCGGTATGCCGACAATGCGCGCGGTGTCTGCCTGGCGTTCAACACCGAAGCCCTCTACCGCATGTTCCGCAAAACTTCCTTTAAATTCAACAACATCTATTATCAGTATAATATCCGCAACCACTTCCTGTACCCGATCGTTAAGGAGTACCTCGAGACCGGGAAGCTGACCGGCTATGCTTCCAGGGAGCAGCTCGCCGAGACGATCATTGCAGTCAGTGCGCTTCGAAAGCACGCGAGCTTCCAGTCTGAGCGCGAATTCCGCCTCACCTCGTTCTACGTTCCCGAAGCCACCTACACCCGAATCGAATTCAAGGTCGTCAACGGGGTCATCCGCAAATACCTCAACATCAACCTTGCCCAGCTTGCCGCTGACAACGGCGTCAGCCTCGACGATCTCTACCAGCGGATCATCATCGGCCCCGCCTCGTCCCAGAACCGCCGCATCCTCCAGGAGTATCTCCAGTACGCCGGTTACCCCACACTCGCCGCGAATGTGTACAAATCCGACTGCCCGCTGAGGTAAAACAGGTTGGTCTGAACAGTTCCTTTTTTAGACAAAAAAAGAGAGCCAAGTTTGCGACCTAGCTCTTTCCAATAAGAGGAGAAAATGTTCATGAAAAGCTGATGGTTGAATGATACCAAAGACTTGTGAACAAATTATGTCCCCTCGGTAAGATTTATTTTCCAGTTTTGTAACGAGTTTGTATCGAACGGACCACCTTGAGATCCGCGGGAAGCCAGCGCACGTCCTCCAGCTCATCAAGCGAAAGCCAACGCGCGGCTTCGTGCTCTTTCAGCGTCATTTCGCCGCCGGAGAGGTGACAGAGAAAACACTCCATCGTCAGGTGGAAGGTCAGGTAATCATGTTCCACGGTCGTGAGTTTTTCGCCGACCTCGATTGTGGCTCCAAGCTCCTCGAAGATCTCCCGCACGACCGCTTCTTCCGCGGTTTCGTCCTTTTCGATCTTTCCACCCGGGAACTCCCACCAATCCTTTTCGCTCTCTTCAATGGCGCCGTCCCCGTAAGAGCGCTGCGCCGCGAAGATCTTTCCGTCCTTTTCAATGATGGCCGCGGCCACGTGGACTTTCTTTACTACGTCTGCTTTTTTTCTGATCATATTGTCGATCCGTCTTTCTGCTTTGATAATTCAGTAATGATTGTTTCAATCCAGCACCTTCATCGGATGCCAGCGCAGGCAGTCGCCCGAGACCAGTGAGTAGCGGATCCCGCGCTTTTTGCCGCGGATACTGTCGTGAAAGCGCTGTTCGCCGTGGCAGTGGGCATAGATGACCTGCTCTGCGCCGTACTTCTCTGCCATTTTGGTAAACCCGCTGTTGCGTTCGAAAATGTTGGTCGGCGGGTAGTGGAGGAACATGATGTACTTCCGAAAACCGTC
>ONYR01000100.1 GCA_900322165.1 uncultured Eubacteriales bacterium | reverse complement strand
TCTTCCCCCTGCGGGAAGACCTGCCCGCCGATATCATCAACCCCAGCCATGTCCTGTCCCGAGAGACCGCGGAAATAGTGACCAAGCGAAGACCCGGTCCGGCTGTGATGATTGTCATCCTCGATCAGATGGCCGATGTACTGCACGCCATGATCACGGCACCATGCGCCAAGCTGCTCAGAAAAGTCCTCCGAAACCAGCTCGGTGACCGCATCCATAAACGCACAGCGAAGACGCGCCGTCTCCTCTGCGTCCGCTTCATTCTCCCAGAGCAGAGGAAGCTGAAGCGCGAAATCCGCTCCGAGCTTTTCCGAGAGGCGCTCCTCCAGCTCCGCGCTGAAGGGGTAATCGTTCGGCCCACCGTACGGGTCGTTGGTATCGTAAAGGTGCCCGTTGCCTAGCTCCGGCTCATCCGAGAAAAAGCCCGCGATCGTCTTGCCGAAATCGTCCTTGTAATGCGCATAGTGCGGCTCATAAACCGTATCGATCAGCACGCGGCACGAGCGCTTGTCCATCATGTTGATGTAATTGCGGTGGAACCCATAGTTGCGGCTTAGATGCAGCAGATAGACTTTCCAGCTGCCGGCGGGAACCGTCCATCGGAGCGTGCCGTCCTTGATCTCCCCTTTCAGATCGATCACCGCGCCGCTCTCAAGATTCCGCGCGGAAACTGACAGCAGGCGATCGTCATGGTATTCACGCATCGGCCCGTTTAATACGTACTGCTCCACCATGTTTTTCTCAAAAGGCAGCGGGTGCGCAAGGGTCTCCTCATCCAGCGCCAGGCACTCTCCGCCCGCCGCCTCCAGCGTGCGGCAGACCAGACTCTGACGGCAGAGTTCCTCCGGCTGATTCTCCATGGCGCCGTTGGCGAATCCGGTCGGAAAATGGCTGTCATCCAGGATCCAGACCTTCATGTCCCGCTTGCGGGCTTCATCGAGGATAATGTCCATGTCGTGCCACCACTGCGGCCCGGCAAAGTCTGGGTGCGGCCGGCTCTCAACGCAGACCGCCCCGATGTTGCTCTCATGAATGACGCGCATGTACTCGCGCAGCACTTCTTCACTTTCGCCGTGCTGCCAGAAGAAAGGGAAAATGTAATTGCCGCCCTGATGATCAAGCAGTTTTTGAATCTTTGTATTGAACATATTGCCTCTCCTAAAACAGATTATTATGAGCGGACGATCGCAGGCCTTGCTGGAAGATCTGCGCGGTCTTACAGATTCACACGAACCGTTGTCAAAGCTTCATCCGCCTCGCTCGCGCCGACCTTGAAGTCATAAGCGGTATGCTCGAGCACCCAGCTGTTGGTCGCTTCATCGTAGTACTTCAGCTCAGCTGCCGGGACCCGGATCTCGACCGGCTTCTCTTCTCCGGCCGCAAGTTCCACGCGGGCAAAGCCCTTCAGTTCCTTCACGTGGCGCTCAACCTTGGACTCCGGAACAGCCACGAAGACTTCGACAACCTCCGTACCGGCCACATCACCAACGTTCTTCACGCTGGTCTTTACGACAACCTCGTCGCCCACTACCTCAGCGCAGGCCTCGCCGTAAGCAAACTTCGTGTAGCTGAGGCCAAAACCGAACGGATAAGCCGGCGTGTTGCCTTCGCGGTCGAGCTTACGGTAACCATGATCAAAGTCGTAATAGATCTCGTTTGCCTTAAAGAAGTCGACCTTCGGAAGCTGACTCGCGTCTGTCGGGATCACGAACGGAAGCTTACCGGACGGATTCACGTCACCGAACAGAACGGAAGCGAGCGCGCGTCCGCCTTCCATGCCGGAGTACCAGCCGTAAAGGATCGCGGAAACCGAATCTTCCCACTCTTTTGTCAGGATCATCGAGCCGCAGACCAAAACGACCGCGGTGTTTTTGTTGAGCTCGCCGGCCGTTTTGATCGCTTCGATCTCGGCCTCGCGCAGCGAGAGGCTCTTGCGGTCACCGCCGACCGGCTTTCCATCGCCGGAGGTGTAGGAGGCCCCCGCTTTCGCGTTCGCTTTGGACATCACCGTGCCCAGCAGCTTATTGCCATTGTTCTTAAATCCCCGGCCCATCAGCGTGATCGGATTGATATCGCTGTCGGGCATGACGTATTCGCCTTCGTCATTGTAGTCGTTGCCGGCCACGATAATGACCGCATCCACCTTCGGAGCAAGATCACGA
>ONYR01000263.1 GCA_900322165.1 uncultured Eubacteriales bacterium | reverse complement strand
TTTTTCTTCTTGAAATAGATCAGACACCAGACCGCGATCAGCAGGCACACGATGAACACGATCGGGTAGCTGTAGGGATATTCAAGCTCCGGCATGTAACGGAAGTTCATTCCGTACCAGCCCGTGATCAGGGTCAGCGGCGTGAAAATGACCGTCACGACGGTCAGGATGGTCATGATGGTGTTCTGCTTTGCGGAGAGCTGGGACTGATAGAGGTCGCGCACCTGCGTAGAGTAATCGCGCAGGGTCGTAACATAGTCCTGCAGACGCGACACGCGGTCCTTGAACATTTCGAAATAGCGAAGGTTCTCGGCGTCAAAGAACTCATTTTCGTTCTCGCTGAGCTCCTGGCTCAGATCGACAAGCTGCGCATAGTACATGCGCAACGTCAGCAGCTGCCAGCGGATATCGTTCACCTTCTGAAGCTGCAGCGTCTCCGCATTCTTCATGATCTCGGCTTCAAGCACGTCGAGGCGGCCTTCGATATTCTCCAACTCCGACAGATCATCCTCGACAAGATATTCGAGGAAATCGTAGATAAAGCGCTCGAGCGAAGGGATCTTCCACTTTTTTGTCTCGGCAACGCGCGAAACGATTCGGCCCGCCAGACCGTCATCGTCAATAAACACGATGCCTCGCTCGTCGAGCGCAAACATCCACTCGCTGGCTCGCTCCCCATTCTGCTGCGGAACCGAGAAGCTGCCGGTCAGCGAATCGATATTGACGACCGCCTTCGTCGTATGCGAATGGTCCAAATCGAGCGTCAGGTCGATCCCCATCCTGAAATCATCCTGATGCTGCTTCCACTCATTTCCCGAGATGACCGCCACATACTTGCCGGTCCCCGAGAGCGCCTTCTCGCGCTTCACCTCGCGCAGCGTCTCTCCAATCAGGTAATACATAAATGCACCTCAGATGAAGAACTTCTTCTCCAGCGATTCCCGAAGCGGACGGCAAAGCCCGATCACCAAGAGCATGATCGCAACGAGCGTCAGCGCTACGAGCGGATACAGCGACCAGAACCGAAACGGCAGATCAAACGCGACGTGCAGCATTCCCTCGATCAGCACACAAAGCGCGCCGATCAGGAAGAAGAAGCCTGCAAAAACGAAGATCTTGCCTTTTTTCAGATACTTCAGCAGCACCGTCGCCGCCTCCGCGATCAAAATCACCGCGCCGCCGACGGGGAACGCGAAGGGTAAAAACCAACGGCCGCCGGTCGCCAGGCTGATGTAGAGAACATAGAGCAAGCCCGCCGCGAGCGCGCACGGCACAAAGATCACCGGATTGGCCCGCTTAAACCAAAGCGGCAGGCAGGTCGCCGTATACATCACGATGATCGCACCCGTGACATATCCCGACCAGGTCACATGGCCGGTCAGGTTGATATCCACGGTCAGGCAGACCACGAACGGAATCACAAGCAGGAAGGTCAGAATGAACAAAAAGCCCGACCGCGAGACCTGCGCATTGCCCTCGTTATACGGAGGGTACTGCCCTTCCTCCGGCTCTTCCGTGATGTCCGGATGATAGACTCTTGTCCCGCAAAGCGGGCACTTCTCTGCTCCTTTTTGCAGCTCCACGCCGCATTTCACACAATACATGGATCTCCCCCTGTATTCCTTTTACTTTTCTTCATCGAACGGCAGCTTCTCCACGAGCGGACGCTGCACCGGGCCTCCGTTGCTTTCGATCTTGACATGAAGCCCCATTTTGACCAGCTTTGTGAACACACGCCGCTCCAGCTCCGGCTCCACACTGTTGCGGACGATGTTGAAGAACATCCGCCCGTTCACGCTTGTCGCGCTGCAGTTGTAAGGCGAGGTGGACTGCGGTCCGAGGACAAACTCCGCCCGCGTCACGAACGGTGCCATCTCCTTCGGAAGCTGCACATTGCCAAGGTTCGAGATCGACAGGCAGGACACGTTCTCACCCACCGCATCGAACACCATGCGCATGATAATATTCTTTAAAAACAGCGGAACGATGCGGATCAGCGGGTTGCGCTCACTCACCACGTTCGGCGTAAAGATCGCGCTCATGTTTTTCGCGGTGATCGAAAGCTGCATCTGGTGGTGAACGATCTTGGTCAGCTCCTCAAATGTGTAATCGCCCATCCGCGGATCGACGCCGATGTTCGCGACCGCCACAAAGTTGCGCATCGTCTCGCTCCCGTAGAGCTGTCTGAGGTTGACCGGGATCTGGACACGCACCATCTTGCGTTTGTGGCGCTTGCGGACCTTTTCCGCCTGCATATCCAGCAGACACTCAATCAAAAGGGCCGTCAGAAATGCCGTGATGGTCACGCCCATGGACTTCGCTTTCTGATGCACCGCTTCCGCATCCATCACCCCACAGGTCACGTGCAGAAACGGCACGTCCTCCGGCGTTCCCTTGTAGCGAAATACATTCAGATCATCGCGCGGCGCTGAAACCGGGCCCGCGTATTTCTGGAACGAATCCTCCAGCTCCTCCGCTGTCGGCGGCTGGGAAAGGTCTTTCAGCCCGCACTCATTCGGGACGTTCACATGGTAACGCCGGCGCACATATTCCGCCGCCAGATTTTTGGCAAACACCATCGCGCCGGTTCCATCGGTCACGGAGTGGAACACCTCGACCGCCATCCGCTCCCGATAATACAAAATGCGGATCGCACACTTCTTGATCCCCGCCCGGTCCATGCGGATGAGCGGCTGATAGGTATCCTCCCGCACCTTCGGTGTCTCGTCGACCTCCTGCAGGTAGTACCAGAACATGCTCCGCTCGAGGCGGACAAACACGCTCGGGAAGCGCGTCCGAAGCGCCTCCGCGGCCTCCTGAAGGATATCCGGGTCCACCGGATCGGTAAAAGAAAATGAAATGCGAAACGCGTTGCTCCAGTTTTTCCGAAGGGAGGCCGGGAAAATCAAAGCCGCGTTGTCAAGCCGGTACCAGGACCGCTTGTGCTTCGTTTCTTTCGCCATGCGCACCCTCCTTTCTCTCATTCTTGCGTCCCCTGCAGCCTTTTCACTGCGCGGAAGGCGCTTGATCAATGCGATGCGGCGTTCTCCTCGTCGATCGCCTGTAACAGTTCAAGATGATCATGAATGGCTTTGTCACCCGGATTCTGTGCTGCACCATTCACGTTGTACCACCGCACCTTAAGACCGCAGGCAAGCGGGCCTTCATAATCGAAAGCCTTGTTGTCACCCACGAACAGGCACTCCTCCGGCAGGCATCCGGCCTTTTTCACGGCCAGGCGGAAAAAGCGCGGATCCGGCTTATCATAGACCGCCTCATCGCTCGTGACCATGAAATCAATGTATTTCCCAAGCCCGAGCCGCTCGATCTTCCGGTACTGAATATGTGCGGTCATGTTCGTGCCGATGCCGATCGCAAGGCCCCGTGCCTTGATCGCCTGCATCGTTTCCTCGATATGAGGCTCGCGCTTCATGTTGTCGAGCATGTAATCCCAATACACATCGTAGAGTTCCAGCACAGCAGGAAACGGCGATCGTCCGAAATGTTCCAGCGTATGCTGAAGCCTCAGTGTACGGCTGTGACCGGTTCCCATCAGCTTGCCGGGATCCAGCTCATCCATGATGCTCCGGAAAGAATCTTCGTAAACAGGCCGAAACTCTGCCGCCGGGATCCCGGTCAGCTCCTCCGCCCGCTTCACCATCTTATCCATTGCTTCCAAACTCAGATCCCAAAAACCGTACAGTGTATCGTCGAGATCGAAAATAACCGTTTTAATCATCTATCTATCCGTTTCCTTTAACCACTGCCAAAAGAGGCGATATGGAGTAATTGTACCGCAATAAATGGGATATTGCAACCGCACCAGGCCTTCTGCCCGGCTCCGGCACTCCATGTTCACTTTTTATCTATTTAGAGATGAGTAATAATCAATTTGTATAATTTGATAAGAATTTAGAAGAAAATCAATTGACTTTTTCCATGAAACTCTTATAATTTTAAAGATACATTAATAGCTTTCATACAGTATCAGGGGGGGGGATATATATGAACATTCAACACATGAAGTATGCGGTCGAGATCGCGCGCACCGGTTCTATCAACAAGGCATCACGCCGACTGCTCGTTGCGCAGCCCAATCTCAGCCGCTCCGTCAAAGACCTCGAGGCTTCTCTTGGCATCAAAATTTTTGATCGCTCTCCTCAGGGTATGGTGTTGACACCGGCCGGCGAAGAATTCATCGGCTATGCGACCCGTATTCTGAGCCAGCTCGAAGAGGTTGAAAACCTTTATAAAGACGGCCTCCCGGTTCGGAACCGACTTTCGGTCTCCCTCTCCCGCGCCAGCTACGTCGCGGAAGCGCTTGTCAATTTTACCCGGCGCATGGATCAGAGCCCGGTCGAGATCTTCTATCTGGAGGGCAACTCCCGCATGGTCGTCCAGAACGTCACCGCCGGAGATTCCGATCTTGGTATCGTCCGTTATGCGCTCAACTACGAAATGTACTACCGCGCGTACCTGGAAGAAAAAGGCCTTGTCGGACGCGTCATCGGAGACTTCAATTACGTCTGCGTCATGAGCGATAAAAACCCCCTCGCTCACCGTGAAGTGCTCCGCGAGGAAGACCTCCGCGATTACATCGAGATCGCGGATGCGGATCCTTACGTACCGTCCATCTCCGTGGAGCAGGTCCGCAAAAAGCAGGACATCAAGGGCATCACGCGTCACATCTATGTTGCCGACCGCGCGTCTCAGTTTGAACTGCTCAGCAATAATCCGCAGACCTTCGTCTTCGTTTCCCCGCTTCCGAAGGACATCCTTAATCGTTACCATCTTGTACAGCGCGAAGTGCCGTTCAAAAACGACACCTACCGCGATATTCTGATCTATTCCAAGTATCACGACCTGAAGCCCTTCGAAAACATCTTCATCGAAGAACTCGAAAAAGCCCGCAACGCTTCGATGAACCATTAAAAAACAAAACAGCTGCCATCTGGCAGCTGCTTTTTATTTCGCGTACAGCAGGTAGACAAGATAGTTCGAAAGGCGCACCGGCAACAGCCGCAGCAGCACGACCGCGCCCCGGTAGAGTCCGCCGAGCGTTGTCTGGGGCTTGAGGAAGCGCTTCGTCGCGACCCGCGCGATAAACGCCCCGGCCGCTGCAGGATCGATTCCAGTCTCCTCGTCATGCTCCATCCCCTTGACCGAGCGGGTGATCCGGCCTTGGTAGATATCATCGCCCTCCGTCGATTTTTCGCGGGCAGCGGTAAAACCGGTCTTGATATCGCCCGGAAGAATGCTCCCAACGGAGATCCCGAACGGCCGCAGTTCATTGCGCAGCGCGAGCGTATAGGAATCGATGGCCGCCTTCGACGCGGAATAGTAGGCCTGGAACGGGATCCCGGCCGGCGCCGCGACCGAAGAAATGTTGATGATCCGGCCGTGCTTGCGAGCCCGCATCAGCGGGATCACGGCCTTGTTCATGCGCACCATGCCGAAAAAGTTCGTATCAAACAGCCGCTTGGCATCCTCGGTATCGGTAAACTCCACCGCGCCTGAGATTCCAAAGCCTGCCGCGTTGATCAGCAGGTCGATCTGCCCGGTCTCCAGCGCGATCTTTTTGACAACATGTTTCACGGCCTTCTCGTCCGTCACGTCGCACTCGAGCGAGACAAAGGTCGGATATGCCTTCGGATGACGGCTCAGCGCATAGACTCTGAACCCCATCTCCGCGAGCTTTTTGGCTGTGTCGAGCCCGATTCCCGAGCTCCCGCCGGTCACGATCGCCGTTTTACTCATGATCTCCATCCTCTTCCTTACCGTAGCTTCCCATCGCAGCGCTTGATCTGGCTGCGTTTTCTGCCTTCCATTCTGTCATTACAAAATAAACAGGATATAAACATTGTACGCTTAACCGCCATGAATCGCAAGCGGGAGGAGATCAGTCTTTCTCTCTGCGTCTTCTCACTGCGCCTTCCCGCGTCCGTTATGTATAATTCAGGTAGACATTCCGGCCTAAAAACGTTACAATACACATACATCCCGAAAATTAAACACAAAGGAGCATCAGCATGGCAATCAGCAAAGCTGAAAAAGACACCCCCAAGACGCCTCGCGTCAGTGTCGCGTTTATCGGATCGGAATGCTATCCCTTCGTCAAAACCGGCGGACTCGGCGACGTCATGTACGCGCTGCCTCGCGCCCTCACCAAAATGAACTGCGATGTCAAGGTCATCCTGCCTCGCTACCACTGCATCCCTGAAAAGTATCAGCAGCAGATGTATTACAAAGGCAGCTTCCAGATGAACCTCTGCGCCGACGGACGTGAGTTTTACGTTGGCATTATGGAAATGGAGATGGACGGTGTTGTCTACGATTTCATTGACAACAACGACTTCTTCAGCTGGGGCAATCCCTACACCGACCTTGTCAAAGACATTCCCAAATATTGCTATTTCGACAAAGCCGCCCTCGCCGCGCTGAACTATCTTGACTGGATTCCGGACGTCATCCACTGCCACGACTGGCAGGCCGGCCTGATCCCGGTCTACCTCAAGACCACGTTCGCAAACACGCCGGTCGGCCGTGCCCGCTCGATGATCACGATCCACAACCTGCGCTTCCAGGGCATCTACAATATCCCGACCATTCAGTACTGGTCGAACCTGCCCGGCTACGCGTTTGAGTACGGCCTTCTGAAGCACGGCTGGGAGGACGCGAACATGTTCAAGGGCGGTCTTGCGTACGCGGACTGCATCACGACCGTCAGCAACACCTACGCCGGCGAGATCCAGACGGAGTTCTACGGCGAAGGCCTTGACGCGCATCTTCGCTACCATTCCGGCAAGCTTCGCGGCATCGTTAACGGAATCGACGTTGATATCTGGAACAGCCGCACCGACAAGCTCATCGCAAAGAATTACGATGAGAAGGATGTCCTCGAGCAGAAAAAAGCCAACAAGCGCGCCCTGCAGGAGCGTCTTGGCCTTACGGTCGATGACGGCAAGATCCTCCTCGGTCTTGTCTCCCGCCTCACCAACCAGAAGGGTCTCGACCTTGTCAACGCGATCTTCCCGCAGCTCATCGACGGCAACACGCAGGTCGTCATCCTTGGTACCGGCGATCATCAATACGAGGACGCGTTCCGTTACTACGAGAATGCGAACAAGGGTACCGTTGCTTCCTACATCGCTTACGATGAGTCCCTCGCGCACCTGATCTATGCCGGTGCGGACGCCCTGCTTGTTCCGAGCCTTTTCGAGCCCTGCGGCCTGACGCAGCTCATCGCGATGCGCTACGGTACCGTTCCGATCGTCCGCGAGACCGGCGGTCTGAAGGATACCGTCCTTCCGTACAACAAATACACGGACGATGGCAACGGATTCACCTT
>ONYR01000167.1 GCA_900322165.1 uncultured Eubacteriales bacterium | reverse complement strand
ACGCAAACCTTTTTTCTGCGTCTCATAGGCGGGCGCTTTCTCTGCGGAGCCGCGCTGGTGTTCTCAGCCATTTCGAAATCCTCCTTTTTGCGAATTAGAAGGGTAAGTCGTCATCGCCTTCGATATCGTTATCGATCGGCATGAAGCCATCCGGCTGGCTCGGAGCCTGGCTCTGCTGGCTGCGATTGCTGTAGGCGCTGCCCTGAGAGCTGTAGCTGCGATTGCCATTGTCGGCCGGCGCGAAATCGGATCCGCCGCGGTTCTCATAAGAAGAACGGCTCTCCGCGAAATGCTGCTCGGTGACAACAACGTCGGTGCTCCACTTTTTGTTTCCGTCCTTGTCGGTATAGCTGCTGATGCGCAGTTCACCAACGACGGCAACCATCATACCCTTTTTAAAGTACTTACCTGCGAACTCACCACGGTTGCCAAACGCAACCACGTTGATAAAATCGGCATCCGGCTCACCGTCACGCTTGTAGGAGCGGTTGACGGCCAGGCTGTAACGGCACACTGCGGTACCATTGGCGCCCTGAGAGTAACGGACTTCGGGATCACGGGTGAGTCGACCCATCAAAATAACCTTGTTCATAAAACAAAACCCCTTTCGGCTTCGCTGTTATTATCCTTCTCGAACGATCAGGTAACGGAGCACGGTTTCGTTTCTCAGACGGAGCTCTTTCTCAAGCTCTACAGCCAGAGAAGGCTCTGCTTCTACTTTGATGAAGTAGTAAAAACCTTCGCTCTGGTGGAGGATCTGGTAAGCCAGCTTACGCTTGCCCCACTCATCCACATCTGTAACGGTTCCCTCGTACTTGGCAATGTAGCCCTTAATAACATCGAGTTCAGCGTTGCGCGCCTCATCGGTGAGCGTAGAGGAAAGGACTACAGCGACTTCGTATTTGTTCATCGTTTACACCTCCTTTTGGTCTAGTGGCCCTTCTGCCTGCAGCAATTCAGGCTCAAGAGCAAGGATCAATTTTTTCAGAATCCGAGTTGATATTATAACAGCTTTATTCTCGAACTGCAAGAAGAAAATGCAGCTTTCACTGCATTTTCTTTTGAGTCCCTCTATATATTATTATCGTTTCGTTTTGGCGGGCGGACCCGAAAAACGGGCGGTTTTGAGAAAAAATATCTCACATTCCTCCACGCAGCACCCTGACAGTGTTGTTGACATCAAGGACACGCTGCAGATTCAGCTCGTTTTCCTGAATGTAATCAAATACCTCTGCGGCGGCTTGGGCCACCTCTTCCTTCTTTCCCTCATCATGAAGCTCGAACGCTTTCGCGAGCTTCCGGACATACTCGGCGTGGAGCTTCAGATTCTGCCAGTCCTTCTTCGCTTCGCCGCCTCTCTGAATGCCGGCCTCGATCGTCGGAGCGAACGCGTCCAGGACCTTGCCAATCTCTTCCTTCGAGACGTTCAGCGCCTTGAAGTGTCCCGGCTCTTTCATGTGCGGATAAAGGTTGAACATAGCGGAGATGCAGGCGAGGTACTTGTGAACCGCCGGGCCATCCTTTCCGTAGACGTCCATGTAGTAGGTCTCTTCGACCTCATCGAACGGCTTCGTCGGATCCCAGAGCGCCTTCGCCAGCGCGTTGACCACCGCGCCCGACGGGAACAGCGCACGCTGCACCTGGCAGCTGACGTTGCCGCCAAGTCCAAGGTTGTGCAGGTAGCACATATCCTCGTACATGTTTTTCGCGCTCAGCTCATAGCCCGGGTCGACAACATGGGCCCACTGCAGATGGTAATCATAGATGAAGCTGTCGCCCTTGAACTGCTCCTGCCATTTCTTCAGGCGTGCCACGTTCTCGGACAGATCCGCCGGCATCTTCAGATGGTTGCGCACGTAAGGAGCAAGCTCACCCGTGTAGTCTGGGCTGTCGGAATAGTTGACACCGTAGCGGCGCGTAATCGGCGCGAACATCAGGATGAAGCGGTCCGGATTCTTGATCCGCTCGACCTCCGGCTCCCACAGCAGATCCACGTAGATGAGGAAGACAATGCGCGTCTTCGACCCGGCCGCGGTCATCTTCTCATCGAGCTCATTCAGCATGCGCACATACCAGTCGGACGGACGCATCTTGCGGCAGTTCTCGCACTCGCAATGGTTGTTAGATCCATCCGCAAGCCAGAAATGAATGACATCGACATGCTTATACTTCAGCGAATACTCGGTAATCGCGTCGGTGATCTTGTTCCGAACCTCCGGATTCGAATAGCAAAGGTTCGTGTT
>ONYR01000143.1 GCA_900322165.1 uncultured Eubacteriales bacterium | reverse complement strand
TGCAGGTTTACTTCCCCTGCGCCTTCTTGTACGCTTTGACTCTCTTGATGAGGTCTTCGAGCATCCACTTGGCGCCGGTCTGGGTCGGGATCTCGACAAGGTCGAAGCCGGGACCGCGGTTGCCTTCGATGAGGAGCGGGCCGTCTTTGGCGATGGCGACGTCCCATCCGACAAGGTGGATCTCGTTGTTGACGCGTGCGGCCTTGGTGCAGATTTCCTTGATTTCCGGCCAGTAGGGGATCTGGCAGCCGTCGTATGGGGTGCCATCATAGGCACGCTCGAAACGGTCGAGCTTCATGTTCATCGCATCGCCGATGATCTTGCCGGTTTCGAGATCGACTCTCGCACAGCAGCCGCCGGAGTGGATGTTGTCGGCGATGGAATCGCTGGCACCAAAGCGGCAGACCGCGCAGAGGATATCAACATCGTCACCGACAATGCCGGTAACAACGCGAACCGTGTTGATGCTCCGCTTACTCATTTTTGCCCAGCGGGGATCCTGTACGATCAGCTCTTCGATCAGCGTGTTCTCGTTTTTGGATTTTTCGTAGAAGGCCTTCGGGTCGCCGATCTCTTCGCGGGTCGCGACATGAACGCTCTCGCCGCCAAGTCCGATCTGCGGCTTGACAACGAACGTCGGGTGCTTTTCAAGGAAAGCTTCGAAGCCTTCAAAGCCGTCATCGTAATTTACGTAATCACGATGCGTAAACTCCGCGTAGTTCTTGTGGAACGCGAGCTTGTTGGAGATAAACGGTGACCATTTCAGCGGGGAAAGGATCTTCGTGGCTTTATCCATGAAGCCGATCGTGCAGAAGGTATTCCGCTCTTTCCAGCTCTTGTTGTAGAACCGGTAGATCAGGTAATCCTGCAGGCCGGCTCCGATAAACACCGTGCACAGCGCGGTATCGATGAACATCAGTACCGGGCTCTTTCCGGTCTCTTCCGAGACTTTTTTCAGGTCATTCCAATACCGTTTGTAATTTCCGCGAAGCGCGAAACTGATCAGTCCCATTTACTCTCCTCCTCCCGACTTCATGTCGGGTGACTTCATGTCGGTCGACTTCATGTCGGTCGACTTCATGTCGGTCGACTCCGTGTCGGTTCTTTTTCTCTCTACCTTGCGAAGTTCAATCGATTGATTGACTCGCTCTAATAGTTCCTCCGCGGCATTGTGGCCCATCTTTTTCTGGCGATGGTTCAGTGCCGCCGCTTCAATGATCATGGCGACGTTTCGGCCGGCCATGAGCGGAACCGTATAACAGCTGAGTTCGTTGCCAAGGATCTTTACCGTCTCGGTATCGAGCCCCATTCGATCATACTGCTTGTCCGGCGACCAATGCTCCAGCCGGATCACCATGTCGATCGTCTTGCTCATGCGGACCGCCTGTACACCGTACAGCTCTTTAACGTTGATAATGCCGACGCCGCGAAGCTCCAGCAGATTGCGGATCACATCGACCCCCTGCGCCAAAAGCTCATGGTCATTGATGCGGCGCACCTCCACGACATCATCCGAAACCAGACGATGCCCTCGCTGCACCAGCTCCAGCGCCGTTTCACTTTTACCGAAACCGCTTTCGCCCTGAATCAGCACGCCTTCACCAAAGCAGTCCATCATAACCCCGTGAAGTGAGGTCCGCGGCGCAAGCTCCAGCGCAAGGAACTGAATCAGATCTGCTGTAAACAAGCTCGTGGACTCGTCCGTTGCGAAGACCGGCACCTGATGCCGGATCGCCTCTTCCATTACGGCCGAATCCTCCTCCGGCCGGACACCGTGGCAGAGGATCAGGCAGGGGATCTGACGCTCAAAGAGATGGTTGAAAACATTCCGGCGCTCTTCCCGGCTCATGGTCATGCTGTAGGAATACTCGACATTGCCGATGAGCTGGATGCGTTCATGTTCAAAATACGCATAGTAGCCGGTCAGCTGCAATGCAGGACGGTTCACCTGACCGGAATGAACGCGGCGCCCCTCGAGTGAGATCTGAGGCGTCAGCTCCTCCAGGTGGAACTGCTGCACGATTTTGGAAAGCTCTACACTATACATAGGACTCCTTTATCCTCTCTGCCTAAGGCAGCACGATATCTCCGCCCAAAGTGGCACGATATCTTCGCGGCAGCGACTTCGTTATTTACAGCGCTTTGACCGCTTCGACTGCACCCTTAAGCAGGCCGTCCTTCAGGCTTTCGACCTTGCCCATGTCGACCGCCCCGGCGATCGTGGGATCGATCGGGATCTGGTCGAGGACCTTCAGGCCCATCGACTTTGCAACCTCTTCGATATGGCTCTCGCCGAACACGTTGATCTTCTTCCCGCAGTCCGGGCAGACAAGATAGCTCATGTTCTCAACGATGCCAACGACCGGAAGCTTCATCATGCCGGCAAGATTGACCGCTTTGGTCACGATCATGGAAACGAGGTCCTGCGGCGTGGTAACGATGACAACGCCGTCGATCGGGAGCGACTGGAATACCGTCAGCGGCACGTCGCCCGTTCCGGGAGGCATATCGACGACCAATACGTCGATGTCGCCCCAGCTGACTTCGGTCCAGAACTGCTTGACGGTTCCGGCGATGATCGGGCCTCTCCAGGCCACGGGATCGGTTTCAGACTTAAGCAGGAGGTTGATCGACATGACCTTGACCCCGCCCTCGCTCTCCGGAGGCAGGATGCCAACGTCGTTGCCCATCGGACGCTCATGCACGTCGAACGCCATCGGGATCGACGGCCCGGTGATATCCGCATCCAGGATACCGGTTTTCAGTCCCTGCTTCTGAAGCTCACTCGCGAGAAGCGCGGAAACCAGCGACTTTCCGACGCCGCCCTTTCCGCTCATGACCGCGATCACTTTTTTGATCCGGCTCTCCGGATTCGCTTTGATCTGCATGCTTTTGGGATCGCGGCTTGCGCAGCTCTCGCCGCAGCTTGAACAATCATGGGTACAGTTTGCACTGGGTTCACTCATAACAACACGTAACTACCTTTCTGGTTTTTACCAATCCGCAGCTGCTGAGAAAACTATATGATCGAATCTCAACGCCGCGCGTTATTTTTGGTCTGACGGACATTATACCACACAAAAAACGCTTTGTCTTCCTTTAAAGAAGCTGTCCGCCGGCAATTCCTCACATTCTTTCGATTTCTTTTTATCTGACCCGCGGTCATACTCGCTCCATCAGGATCCTGCACGACCCGCTCTCATACTCGCTCCATCAGGTATCGATAGAAATCAACGGCCGGTACGAGACACTTGACCTCCACGTTCTCGTTCAGCCCGTGGACGGAGCCAAGCTGCTTGGCCTGAATGCTGAAGGGTGAGAAACGAATACACTGATCACAGACACGGCTCATGAAACGGCTGTCCGAAGCGCCGGTCATGATGTACGGAACCGTCGGGACACCGGGGAAAACAGCCTCCACCGCTTCCTCAACGCGCTTGAAAGCCGCTCCGTTAAAGTCCGAAAGCGGAGACGGGAAACCCTTATCGAGCACTTCCATCGTGAGATCATATTTGGCGGCGAGCTTTTTGATCGCGTGTACTGACTCCTTCAGTCCCTGATGGTGCGAGCAGCGCATGTTGCCGACCACCCACGCTTCCTGGGGCAGCACGTTGCGTCCGTCCGATCCCTTCGCCATCGTAAAGGCAAGCGTCGTCTTCAGCAGCGCTCCGGCGGTCGGAGAGATCGCAGGCATCGCCTTCTCGATCGCGGGCTTAAAGAGTTCCGGATGACTCATGACTTCCTTCAAGGGGCTTGTCATGTGCGGACCGACGCGCCGCAGCATTTCCGCGATCACCGGGGACAGCTCCACTTTAAAGATCGACGAATTCTCCGCCGCAGCCATAAACTTCGCCAGCCGCACCAGCGGCGTATTCTTTCCCGGCGTGGACGCATGGCCGCCTGAGGACTTCGCGATAAACTTCAGGTTGGTCGTGCATTTCTCCCCGACTCCGATCATCGCGAAATACCCTTTCGCTCCGCCGATCGGCTCTTCAACGATCATGCCGCCCTCATCGAGCACATAGTCAAACCGCATGCCCCGCTGCTTGAGCTCTTTCGAGATCCGGTTGCTCCCCGCCCCGTTGATCTCCTCATTGCGCGAGGATTCAAAGTAGATATCCCGTTTCGGTGTGAATCCTTCCGTCATCAGCTCCTCCGCGGCCTGCAGCATGCCCCAGAGTCCGCCCTTATCATCCAGCGTGCCGCGGCCCCAGATCCGGCCGTCCGCGATCTCACCGGAAAACGGCTCATGCTCCCACTCGCCGGTAGCCTCGACAACGTCCTGATGGTTCATAAACAGGACCGGATCACCCTCCGCACCCTGGCCTTTCCACTTCAAGAGCAGGCTTCCGTCAAAGTTTTCAATTTCACATACCGCAAACACATGCGGGAACAATTCTTTTAAAAGTGCCTGAAAACGCACAAATTTCTCCGGATCATCTTCACCGGAAGAAATGGTCTCCGTTTGAATCATTCGTTGAAACGCTTCCACATAGCGCGCTGTCCGCTCATCCATCGGCTCGGCAATTTTTATTTCCATCCGGGTTCTCCTTTTCTCAAAGACTATACGGTAATCATAGAATAGATCGCCTCGCGAGTCAATTCTGCAATCTGTTTTTCTCGCAAACGCATGGAAAACCCGCTGTGTTTCTTGCAAATTCCCGCAAAATCCGCTGTTTTTCCGCGTTTTGTATGGTCTGATAAATATCTTTACTTTATGCTTGACAAGCCTTTGTTTTTCTAGTATACTATCACGTGCCTGTGAAAAAGAAAGCACACGCAGGTCACAATCAAATACATGGCCCGTTGGTCAAGAGGTTAAGACATCGCCCTTTCACGGCGGTAACGTGGGTTCAATTCCCGCACGGGTCACTCTCAGGTGCCATAGCCAAGCGGTAAGGCAAAGGTCTGCAACACCTCTATCCCCGGTTCGATTCCGGGTGGCACCTCGCAAAAGCCGGTTCACCCAGTGAGCCGGTTTTTTGTTGCCCGGATTCGGATTTTTTCTCTCGCAGACTCAATTCTGAACTCCGTTCCCTTACGCCGCACACTTCAAAGGAGGTTCCCATGTCTTCTGTCATTGATCGTTTTCTTCGTTACGTGAAGGTCGACACTCAGTCCGACCCGAAATCCACCACTTTTCCGTCCGTCATCTCCAAGGAGATCCCCTTTGCGGATTCGCTGACGGAAGAGCTCAAGGCCATCGGCATCACCGATGCTGCGCGCGATGAATATGGCTATGTATTCGGAACCATTCCTTCCACGATCGAGAATTACAACGGCCCTGTCATCGGCCTGATCGCCCATATGGACACGGCACAGGAGGCCTCCGGCGCGAACGTCAATCCGCAGTTTGTTACCAATTACGACGGCGGCGACATCATGCTGAACGAGTCCCTCGACATGGTCATGCGCCCGGCGGACTTCGAGTCGCTTCATGAGCAGGTCGGCAAGACGCTCATCACCACGGACGGCACCACCCTTCTCGGCGGCGATGACAAGGCCGGTCTTGCAGAGATCATGGCAATGGCCGAATACCTGATGCAGCACCCGGAAATCAAGCACGGTCCGGTTCGCGTTGGCTTCACCCCCGACGAGGAGATCGGCTCCGGCGTCGATTATTTTGATGTGAAGCGTTTCGGCGCGGATTACGCCTACACGATGGACGGCGGCGCTCTTGGCGAACTGGAGTACGAAAACTTCAACGCAGCCGGCGCGGTTGTCAAAGTGAAAGGCCTTGCGATCCACCCCGGCTCCTCCAAAAACAAGATGAAGAGTGCCATCGAGATCGCGATCGAATTCCAGAATCTGCTCCCGGCCGCCGAAAAGCCGATGTACACCGAGCGCTACGAAGGCTTCACGCACCTTCTCTCCCTCACCGGAACCGTGGCCGAGGCCGAAGCGGAATACATCATCCGCGACCATGACATGACCCTGTTCAACAAGAAAAAGGCCTTCCTCCAGACCGCAGCCAGCCTTCTGAACGCCAAGTACGGCGAAGGAACACTGACCGTTGAAGTGCAGGATTCCTACTACAATATGAAAGAGCAGATCGAGCCCCACATGTTCCTGATCGACAACCTTGTCGAGATCTACAAAGAGCTCGACATCCCGGTCCGCATCCAGCCCATCCGC
>ONYR01000203.1 GCA_900322165.1 uncultured Eubacteriales bacterium | reverse complement strand
GGCAGAAACCACACCTGATCCGGGTTTCTGACAGCCCCGCTTACATGAACGCCGAGGAGCTTCACTTCCTCACTGCTTTCCTCGCTGTCGCTTTCCTCTTTGGAGGCCGAGGCAGCCTCCTTCTCATCCGACCCTTCCTGCTCGGTTTGTGTGATGGAGATCGATGACTCCTCCTCTCTGCCGGCCGTCTTGGAGATCACAAATGACAGCACGGCGATCAGAACGATCATGAGGACCTTGACTACGGACTTCTTGGAAACGGTTATCTTTTTCATTTTCTATCCTTTCTCCTGTTGAATTTGACCGGCTGCTGATAAAGGGGCTGACTTTGCAAAAAATCCCCCTATATTGATTATCGTTTTTTCACATGCAGGCGGACCCGAAAAAGCCGATTTTTGAATAAATTTTTTATTGAAGTCGATTTTTCTCTGTGGTATCATAGATCGAATTTTGTATAGAGGGGTTTATCAATGACTGACCAGAATAAAATCCGCAATATTGCCATCATTGCTCACGTTGACCATGGCAAAACTACGCTTGTGGATGCACTGCTCCACCAGAGCGGTATCTTCCGTGAAAACCAGGACGTTGAAGAACGTGTCATGGACTCCGGTGATCTTGAGCGTGAAAGAGGCATTACCATTCTTGCCAAGAACACGTCGCTTCACTACGACGGATATAAAATCAATATTATCGATACTCCCGGCCATGCCGATTTCGGCGGCGAGGTCGAACGTGCGCTGGAAATGGCCAACGGCGTGCTTCTGCTGGTCGATGCCTATGAAGGCTGCATGCCGCAGACCCGTTTTGTTCTGAAGAAAGCACTGGATTTGAACCTGACCCCGATCGTTGTCATCAACAAAGTTGACCGTCCGAACTCCAGGCCGAATGACGTAGTCGATGAGGTTCTTGAACTGCTGCTCGACCTTGGTGCGTCCGACGAACAGCTCGACTCCCCCGTGATCTTTGCCTCCGCCCGTGACGGATGGGCTTCGGAGGAAGCGGACGTTGTCGGAACCGATATGAAACCGCTCTTTGACGCGATCATCCGCACGATCCCCGCTCCGAAAGGAGATCCAAACGGAGATCTTCAGCTCCTTGTATCCAACATCGATTACGATGCCTATACCGGTCGTATCGCTGTCGGCCGTATCGACCGCGGCAGCGTGAAGGTCGGTGACAACTGTGTTGTCTGCCGCAAAGACGGTACGACCTCTCAGATCCGTATCTCCAATCTGTATGTCTACAATGACATGCGCCGCGTTCCCGTTGAGGAAGCTGCCGTCGGTGAGATCGTTGCGGTCTCCGGTCTGAAGGACATCAACATCGGTGAAACCATCTGTGATCCGAACAATATCGAACCGCTTCCCTTCGTTTCGATCGATGAGCCGGTCCTTTCCATGACCTTTACGGTCAACAAGAGTCCGTTTGCCGGACGTGAAGGCGAATATGTCACCTCCCGTCATCTGCGCGACCGTCTCTACCGCGAGCTCGAGTCGAACATTTCCCTGCGTGTTGAGGATACCGACAGCCCGGATTCCTTCGTTGTTTCCGGCCGTGGTGAACTTCATCTTTCCGTTCTGATCGAAGAAATGCGCCGTCAGGGATATGAATTCGCTGTTACCAAGCCGCAGGTCATCACCAAGATCGTCAACGGTCAGGTCTGGGAGCCTTTTGAGACACTTGTCGTTGATCTGCCGGATGAATTTACCGGCGTGCTGATGGAAAGCGCTTCTGCTCGTAAGGGTGAGCTCATCAACATGATCCCAACTCAGGGTGGTTACAGCCGTGTCGAATTCCTGATCCCTGCCAGAGGACTGATCGGTTACCGTTCTCAGCTGATGACCGATACTCACGGAACCGCCGTGTTTAACCACATCTTCGACAGCTACAAGCCGTACAAGGGTGAGATCTCCCCGCGAACCCGCGGATCACTGATCGCACACGAATCCGGTGAGGCCGTTACCTACGGTCTGTACAACGCTCAGGAGCGTGGTACCCTCTTCATTGGAAGCGGCGTTGACGTTTATGAAGGCATGATCGTCGGTGAAAGCTCTCGCGCAGAAGACATCGTTGTCAATGTCTGCAAAAAGAAGCATGCCACCAACATGCGTTCCTCCGCTGCGGATGAAGCGCTTCGCCTGACACCTCCGAGAGAGCTCAGCCTTGAGGAATGTCTTGAATTCATCGCTGACGATGAGCTTGTCGAGATCACTCCGAAATCCATCCGTATGCGCAAACTCATTCTGGAAGCCGGCCTTCGCGCCAAAGCGATCCATGC
>ONYR01000288.1 GCA_900322165.1 uncultured Eubacteriales bacterium | reverse complement strand
TTCAACTGGGCGGCGATCAACAACTATGCCGTTTCGGAAGCGGCCGCGGGGGATTACTATCTTCTGCTGAATAACGACACCGAGGTGATCTCACCCGATTGGATCGAAGAGATGCTGATGCACGCTCAGCGCCCGGAAGTCGGGATCGTCGGGGCAAAGCTTTATTTCCCGGACGATACGATCCAGCACGGCGGGGTGATATTGGGCCTTGGAGGCGTTGCCGGGCACGCGTTTTACGGAGTGCGCCGTGAGAATCTTGGCTATATGGGAAGGCTGAGCTACGCGCAGGACATGAGCGCGGTAACAGGGGCCTGCGTCATGATCCGTAAAAAGGTGTGGGAGGAAGTCGGAGGGATCGACGAGACTTTCGCGGTCAACCTGAATGATATCGATCTGTGCATGCGGATCCGGAAGGCTGGGTACCGGGTCATCTGGACACCGTTTGCGGAGCTGTATCATTACGAGAGCAAAAGCCGAGGCGGCAATGATACGCCGGAGAAAAAGGCTCATTCCGATTACGAAAGCGGACTGTTTACCGACCGGTGGAAGGATGCGATCGAAAAGGGAGATCCGTATTACAATCCCAATCTCACGCTCAAGAAAAGTGACTTTTCTCCGAAAAACAGGAAGGAAGAGAATCTATGATCAGTAATCAAGGCGAAGCCGGTATCCACGGCGGGTATCATGTCCGGCTGGAGCCGAGCGGAAAACGATTTGATCTTAAGCTGGGCGAACTGTGGCGGTATCGGGATCTTGTTTTGCTGCTGACAAAAAAGTCGTTTACCGTCACTTATCAGCAAACGATTCTGGGTCCGATGTGGATCATGATCCAGCCGATTCTTTCGAGCTTGATCTACATGTTCATCTTTGGACACATCGCGGATATTGGTACCGCAGGGATTCCGCAGATCCTGTTTTACTTTGTTTCGTCCGCTGTCTGGGAACTGTTTTCGTTCAGCATGATGGCTAACGCCAACACGTTCATCTCGAACGCGAACCTGTTCAGCAAAGTGTATTTTCCGAGACTCGCGGTACCGATTTCCACGATGCTTGTCAGCATTCTGAAGTTCGCGGTACAGCTGCTGTTTATTCTGGCTTTGATGGGTGTGTATGTTGCCCGAGGGGATATTCATCCTCAGTGGGCTTGGTTCCCGGTGCTGCCGCTTCTTTTCCTGCAGATGTCGCTGCTTGGCATGAGCGTGGGGGTTCTGGTTTCCAGCCTTACGACGAAATACCGCGATCTTTTGATGGCAGTCAACCTCGGGGTCAGCCTTTGGATGTACGCGACGCCCGTGGTTTACCCGATGAGGGCGATCTCAGAGGGATTTCTCAAGACCTTGATCAGGATTAATCCGGCGAGTGAGGTGATGGAGCTGATCCGTCTGATTATGCTGGGAGAAGGCGACGTTGACTTGGGGTATTACGCGCTGAGCGCAGGCGTTACGGTGCTGCTGTTTATCTTCAGCGCCGCTGTGTTTAATCGAGTGGAAAGAACATTTCAGGATACGGTGTGATAAGCGATATGAGTGACAAAACGATGAAAAACTCGGAAGCGCCGGTCATGATCCGAGTCTGTGGACTTAAGAAGAAGTACCATCTGGGGCGGATCGGGGCAGGCACGCTTCAGGGAACGATCAAGGAGTGGCGGGAGCTTCGGAAGGACCCTGCGGCCGCAAAAAAGCAAAAGGCAGACCGGCATCAGGAATTCTACGCGCTGAACGGGATCGATCTGACCATCCGCAAGGGAGAGAAGATTGGAATTATCGGGCGCAACGGCGCGGGGAAGAGTACACTGCTGAAGATCCTGAGCCGCATCACAGCGCCGACGGAAGGAACGGTTGATCTGTACGGCCGCGTGACCTCCATGCTCGAAGTCGGAACGGGCTTTCACGGGGACATGACCGGACGGGAAAACATCTATCTGAACGGGGCGATCCTCGGAATGACGAAAGCGGAGATCGACGCCAAGGTGGACGATATCATTCGGTTCTCGGAACTGGAGGATTTCATCGATACCCCGATCAAGCGGTATTCGAGCGGCATGTTTATCAAGCTGGGCTTTTCCGTAGCGTTCCATCTGGAAAGCGAGATCATCGTCATGGATGAGGTGCTGGCGGTGGGAGACATCGCGTTTCAGCGAAAATGTCTCGATTCACTCGCGAAAACGGCGCGGGACGATGGCAGAACGGTTTTATACATCAGCCACAACATGAACACGGTACGGCAGCTCTGTGACCGCTGCATCGTGCTTGATAAAGGAAAAGTGATCTATGACGGGGATACGGACGAGGCGATCGCGATCTATCTGGGAATGCAGAAACTGATGCCTTCGGAGATCGTTTACGGGCCGGAGCATCGTCCGGATGACCATATCATTCGCGCGCATAAGCGCTTTACGATGGAGAGCCTCAAGCTGATGGACCGCCCAACCCCGGTCTTCCACAGCCGTGAGGAAGCGCAGCTTGAGATGCGCTGCACCGCGGAGGAGAGACTGGAGAATCTGGGGCTGAGGTTCGAGCTTTGGTATCAGGACGGTACGAAGGTCGCGACCTCGCTTTCCGGGAACTTTGTTGACCTGGAGCCTGGGGAGACAAGGCTGAGGATTCGCCTCCCGATGCACCACCTTACATCGGGACAATACCGGGCGGATATCGTGGCTTTTCTGTTTGACGGAAGCGGTAATGAGATCAAGATCGACGCAGTCTATCCCGGCTTCAGCTTTCAGATCGAACCGGTGCTGGATCAGGAGAATTATCTGGAGTGGAGTCATCGCTTCTGGGGATTGATTCGGCTCGATGATCTGACGATGGAAAAAATGTTAGATTGACAATGCCGAGGGCAAGGACGAGGATGAACTGAAAAATTATGAAAGAGGTGGACCGATGGCGAAGAGAATGAAGCGTACCCCGACGGTGATCTATGATATGGCAAGAATTGCACTGATTGCCATCATTATCGCGACGGCTCTCAATATGGTGATGGACATTTTGGGAAGTGAGACGTTTTATGTGGATTCCCTGGTGCTTCCCTATTCCCTGTTTTGGGTGACGACAGGCGGATCGATCGTCGCTGTACTTATTCTGGGCGTTTATCTTCTCTGCTATTTTC
>ONYR01000027.1 GCA_900322165.1 uncultured Eubacteriales bacterium | reverse complement strand
TGCGTCCCTCTCGCTGGGGGCATTCCAGAGAATGGTTTCTGTCGGAACGGTGAATGGGACTCAGATCCTGCGCGTCACGGCGACGAGTGAGGATCCGTACCTGAGCGAAGCGATCGCTAACGCTTACGCGGATATCGCGCCGCGTGAGATCACGCGGATCACCCGTGTCGGCGGAGTGGAGATCATCGACTATGCGGAAGCAAGCATGAGCCCGATCGGCTCGAACCTGGTGCGCAATACAGGGATCGCGTTGGTCGTCGGAGTCGCGCTTACGGCTTTGTTCTTTGTGCTTCGTACCCTGTTTGATACCACTGTTTACACCAAGGAAGATGTCGAAGAAACGACGGATGTTCCGGTGCTGGGAACGATTCCGGAGATCTTGGTATCCAATAGCAAACATGAATTGTGGGTCGCTGTGGAAAAGGAGTATCTCGGAAATGACAACTAATAACCGAAACACGAAACAGAAAAAAGTCCCGGCTAAGGGAAACGCACAAAAAACGGATCTGAGGGAGAATCGCATCCGTGTTTTAACGGAGGCTTCTCCTTATGCGCAGCGAGAAGCGTACACACAGCTTCGAACGAATCTGCTGTTTTCCGTCGCTGCCAGCAACAGCGGATGCCGCGTGTTTGTGGTTACGAGCCCGAACCCGGGTGAAGGGAAATCGCTGACTGCCGCGAATATCGCGGTCAGCTTCGCGATGCTCGGAAAGAAAACGCTGCTGATCGACGCGGACATGAGAAAGCCCGTGCAGCATCGTCTTTGGAAGGTCGCCCCGAAAAACGGGCTGTCGAACCTGCTGACAAATGTCAACCGGTGCTATGTTTCGGAAGTGGAGGACCTGCCGCTGAATATCGTAACGGCGGGAGAGATCCCTCCGAATCCTTCCGAGCTGCTGACGAGTCCTCGCTTTGCGCGTGCCCTCGATCATTTCCGCGAAAAGTACGATTTCATCATTATCGATACCCCTCCGGTCAATGTGGTCGCCGATGCGCAGATCATTTCCCCGCTGGTCGATGCGGTGGTGCTGATCGCGCGCTCTTCCGTAACAAAAAAAGAGGACATTCTGCGTGCCAAGCAGAATATCACGATGGCGGGGGGCAAGATCGCCGGGGTCGTGCTGAATTCACAAAACGCGAAAAGCAGCAAATACAGTTATAGGTACCAAAAGGATTACGCTTCCTATAAATACGATTATCGCAGCGAATAAGACAGGCGGCTCAAGATGCTAACGATCGACTTTCACGCACATATCCTGCCAGGATGCGATCATGGCAGCCGGGATCTGAAAACCTCGCTTCAGCAGGTTCATCTCGCGAAGGATGCGGGAGTGGACGTCATCTGTGCGACTTCTCACTTTTACGCGCATCAGGAGAGCGTTGATGACTTTCTGCAGCGAAGGAATTCTGCCTTTGAAACGCTCAGGGGAAAGCTTGGCGCGGACGATCCCAGAATCCGTCTCGGCGCGGAGGTTCTGGCTTTTGCCGGGATCGAACGAATGCCGGGAGTCGAGAAGCTTTGCCTTGCGGGAACAGACCTGATCCTCATCGAGATGCCGTTTATCGATTGGGACGAGGCGGTCATCGAATCGGTGCTGGAGCTTTCCGAAAAGCCGGATCTGCGTGTGGTACTGGCGCATATTGACCGGTACAAGCCGGCAGATGTCGATCAGCTTCTTGGCGAAGGGCTGATGGCGCAGCTCAACGTCGAGAAACTATCCGGTCTTCTGTTAATGCGCGAGATGAAGGGATGGCTGGAGCAAGAGCGGGTCTTTGCATTTGGCAGCGATATCCACGGGTGCGATACCGGTTACCGGGACTGGCTGAGGGCAAAAAAGTACCGGACCAAGTACTGGGACGAAGTGATGGAAAAGACCAACCGCCTTTTGGGGTAGGGGAAAAAGTCAAAGATGTAAAGCATTTTCCATTGAATTCTACCTGTGGGGACAATTATCATTATAATATTTAATGGGCGATTATAAGCTCTCGAAGAGATCGGCATGTGCCTGTCTTTTCGGGAGCTTTTGTATAGGGATAAATAGACAAACAGCAATGTAAGGCAGGACCAACCCGTGAAAGACAGCAAAAAAGACATAGTATTTCTGAATCAGTATTTTTATCCGGGACATAACACTACGGCAACTTTGCCGTTCGATACCGCCAGATTTCTGGCTGCGCAAGGCTTCAGCGTGGGAGCCTTGGTCGGATATCCGAGAGAATACAGCACCGATGTCCATCTGCCGCTTACGGAGACGGCGGAAGGGGTCGAGATCCGTCGGATCCGGTATTTGCAGTTACGACGGCTCAGAGTCATCGGCAGGCTGATCAACTATTTTTCGCTGACTTTCCACATGTGGCTGCATGCTTCGTATCTGAAGAATTATAAGACCGTGGTCGTATATTCGAATCCCCCGATCCTTCCGATCGTTGCGCTGCGGGCAAAGAGGAAATACGGGACAAAGATCGTTTTTGTAGCGCACGATGTGTACCCGGAGGTGGCTTACGCGTCGAAGTCGCTGACGCCGAGGAGTCTTATCAGCAGGGTCATGAACCGGATCAATCAGGAGCTTTACGGCTCAGCTGACTGCGTCGTGGCGCTTACCGATGAGATGCGGGAATTCCTGCTGGCGCATCGGTCTGGATTGACCCCGGACCGCATTGTGACGATCGCAAACTGGGCACATGAAAAGGAAAGAAAAGCGGATCCGGAAGCCTACGAGCGGTTCGGATATCCGAATGGGCAATTTGTCGTTTCCTATTTTGGCAATATGGGGATCTGTCAGGATATCGAGACGTTGATGAAAACAGCCGAGATGCTGAAGGATGATGATCGGGTGCGTTTTCTCATCGTGGGGCACGGGAGCAAGAAAAAATCGGTGGAGGAACGCGTGAAGGAAAGGGGACTGCATAACGTGCAGGTCCTGAATTTCCTTATCGGTAAGGATTTTGAACAGGCAGTCGCGGTTTCTTCCTGCTCCATTATTAGCCTGGAAAGCGGCTTGAAGGGCACCTGCGCTCCCAGTAAATATTACAGCTATCTGCAGGGCGGACAGCCGATCCTGTCCATTATTGATCAGGACAGTTATCTGGCTGCCGAGGCAAAAGAGAAGAAGATCGGCTACAGTGTTAACAATGGGGATAGCGCCGGGCTTCGGGATCATATTCTGGCGCTTGTCGAACATCCGGAAGAGGTCAAGGCGATGGGCGAACGGGCGAAAAAGCTTTACGAAGAGCAGTATGCGTACGAAGTCGCCATGGAAAAATACAGGAAAGTGATGGAGGATCTGTGCCGTTAAACGGATAGAGACACAATGAAGGTATTGTTCATCAATTCTGTCTGCGGGATATTAAGCACGGGAAGGATCTGCGCGGATCTGGCGGCTGCATACGAAAAGCAGGGG
>ONYR01000192.1 GCA_900322165.1 uncultured Eubacteriales bacterium | reverse complement strand
TTGTCACTTACCGGATCGACAAGATCCGTCTTGTTAAACACGATGCTTGCCGGGATGTTCTGCTTTCCCGCTTCCGTCAGAAAGCGGTCCAAAAGTCCGAAATGCGGATCCGGATCCCGCAGCGCAAACACGATCAGGATCTGATCGATATTCGCAGCCGCCGGGCGGATCATTTTGTTCTTCCTCGGAAGGATATCGCTCAGAAAGCCCTCTTCGCTCACCACAACGCGGTCACCGATCATCGGGCTGATCTTCTCCTTGCGAAACACGCCGCGCGCTTTGACGCGGACCGTCTCTCCTTCTCCGACATACACATCATAATTACCGCCGATGCCGGCGATCACAATGCCCTTCTTATCCATCAAGCCCATCACCGAATCTGTTCGGTCTTCAGAAGCGTATCGTCCAGATAGACCTCGATCAGCACGGTGCCGGCCGGATAATTCACCTTGATAGAGCCGCCGAGTGAATAGAAGATCGAATAGCTGACGTTGTTTTCGTAGATCGTTGTCTTATTCGCCTTCGAATCCACCGCAAGCACCTTCAGGCTTCCGCTTTGGCTTCCCTCCGTAAACGGATTGGCGATCGTGTAGGTTCCGGCCTCGGTCTCCGCCTTCGACTCTTCGGCGCCAAGCGAGATCGTGAAGTTAACGGAGGAACCCTTTTCCACTTCGGTCCCTGCTTCGGTCTTCTGCGAGATAACGTAGCCTTCCGGAACGGTATCGCTGTGCTCGGTGGAGATCTGACCGGTCTCAAGTCCGGCCTCCTCCAGGAGCTTCTGCGCATCCGCCTCCGAACGGTTGGTGATATCCGGCACCTTGACCATGACCGCTTCCGGTCCCGTGCTGACGTAGAGCGTCACGGTCAGGTTGCTTCCGATCGGCTCGCCTTCTGCGGGAGACTGACGCACGACCGTGCCGACGTCCGCATTCTCGTCGCTGATAGCCTCTACGCTCAGGTAGAAACCGTCCGCGCGGACCTTCGTCTGGGCGTCTTCATATTTCATGCCGACATAGTTGCCGACCGTCTTTGCCACCACAGGCTCCGTGCTGCTCTCCGGCGTGGAAGAGCTTTCGCTCGAACTCTCCGAGGTCTCACTCTGATTCGGAACCGAACTGCTGTTGTTTCCTCTCGATCCGGCTCCGTGCAGCAGCGCGGTCACCAGGATCGCCAGCAGGATCACAAGAAGAACGCTCAGGCAGATCACGGTCACGATCCAGTTGCGCTTACGCTTCTTTTCCTTCGCACGCTCTTCCCGCTCACGCATGAGCTGCTCCTTGCGAGCCTCATGTCGCTGTTTCTCGATCGCCGCCAGCTTCGCTGCGTTCGGATCGGTTTTATCGATCATCATGACCGGCACGCCCGCAGAGATTCGGTAGTTATGATTGCGGTAAAGCCGCTTCATATCGATAATCAGTGCGTCCGCACTCTGGTAGCGCAGCTCCGGCTTTTTCTGGGTCAGCTTGATAATGATATCGCACAGGCCGTCCCACAGATGGGGCGCCTTGGTCATCGGGTTCGGGAACGGATCATGCAGCTGCATCATCGCGACGGCCACCGGCGTGTCCGCGACAAACGGCAGCTCCTTGGTCGCCATCTCGTACATCGTGATACCGAGCGAGTAAAGGTCGGAGCGCGCATCGACCTCCGCGCCTCTGGCCTGCTCCGGCGAGAGGTAATGGACCGAACCGAGCGTTTCTCCGGTCGCGGTCGCGGTTCCGGAGGTCGCGGCCTTGGCAATACCGAAGTCCGTTACCTTGACGTCGCCCTGCGGCGTCACCATGATGTTCTGCGGTTTGATGTCACGGTGAATGATTCCGTTCTGATGAGCCGCTTTCAGCGCGTCCGCGATCTTGATGCTGATCTTCAGGACCTCCTCGCAGCTCATCGTATCACGCCGCTTGATGTACTCCTTCAGCGTGATGCCCTCGATCAGCTCCATGACAATGTAGTCGCTGCCAAGCTCATGGCCCATATCGTAGACCGAAACGATGTTCGGATGATTCAGGCTTCCCGCGGCAAGCGCTTCCTTGCGGAACTTCTCGTGGATCGTGTCGTCCAGCGCCATCTCCTGCTTCAGGACCTTGATCGCGACAAGACGGTTCAGTTTATTATCTCGTGCTTTATATACATTGGCCATGCCGCCCGAGCCGATCTCCTGAATGATCTCGTAGCGGCGCCCTAATACTCTTCCAGGCTCAAGCATTGCTCATATCCTCCCCTGCGATGTCAATGACGATCACACTGACATTATC
>ONYR01000102.1 GCA_900322165.1 uncultured Eubacteriales bacterium | reverse complement strand
TAATCTGAAGAATTTTGACCTGACCATTCCGAGAGACAAGCTGGTGGTGTTTACCGGACTTTCCGGCTCAGGTAAATCATCACTGGCCTTTGATACGATCTTTGCCGAAGGACAGCGGCGTTATATGGAATCTCTGTCCTCTTACGCCCGTATGTTTTTGGGTCAGATGGAAAAGCCGAACGTGGAGAGTATCGAAGGGCTTTCCCCGGCGATCGCCATCGACCAGAAAACCACATCCAAGAACCCTCGCTCGACCGTTGCGACGGTCACGGAGATCTATGATTACCTGCGTCTTCTGTATGCCCGCATCGGCATCATGCACTGCCCGAACTGCGGACGTCCGATTACAAAGCAGAGCGTTGACCAGATGGTCGACCGCATCCTGAGCTATCCGGAAGGAACCAGGATCCAGCTGCTGGCTCCGGTGGTGCAGGGGCGCAAGGGACGCCACGAGAAGCTTCTGGATAAGGCGAAGCGCTCGGGCTACGTCCGCTGTTACATAGACGGTTCTCTCTATTCACTGGATGAGACGATCGAGCTCGATAAAAACATCAAGCATACGATCGAGATCGTCGTAGACCGACTGATCGTGAAGCCCGGCATTGCCGGACGTCTGAACGATTCAATCGAGACAACGCTGAAGCTGGCGGAAGGTCTCTTGGTCGTTTCGAAGGGGGAGGGAGAGCGCGAGATATTCAGCGAAAACTTCGCCTGCCCGGTCTGCGGCATCAGTGTCGCGGAGCCGCAGCCTCGCTCGTTCTCATTCAACAATCCCTTCGGTGCGTGCCCGGAGTGCCTAGGTATCGGAATCAAATATGAATTTGACCCGGACCTGATCGTTCCGAACCCGGAGCTGTCCCTTGCCAAGGGCGCGATCAACGCTCCCGGATACGGCTCAGCCGGCAACGCGGATACGTATTCGGGCAAGGTGTTCCGCATCATGGCGGATCGACATCACTTTTCACTTGATACACCGTTCGGAGAGCTCCCGAAGAAGATCCAGAACCTGCTGCTGAACGAGGGTGACCCGGAGCCGTTCCGCATGGTCTACGAAGGCCGTTTCGGTCATCGTGATTATGATATGACCTTCGAAGGCATCATCCCGACGCTGAAGCGCCGTTACGCGGAGACGCCGGAGGCGATGCGCAGCGAGTACGAGGCCTGCATGTCGCACACGCCCTGTCCGCTGTGCGGAGGCACCAGGCTGAAAAAGGAATCGCTGGCGGTCACGGTCGGGGACATGAATATCGCGGATCTGACAAACCTGTCGATCAAAAAGGCCAAGAAGTTTTTTGACAATCTGACGTTGACCGAGCGCGAGATGATGATCGCACAGCAGCTTCTCAAAGAGATCAAGGCGCGTCTGGAGTTCCTGAACAACGTCGGACTGGACTATCTGACGCTGTCCCGTGCGGCCGGAACGCTCTCAGGAGGCGAGGCGCAGCGCATCCGCTTAGCCACGCAGATCGGCTCGGGCCTGGTCGGGGTTCTCTACATCTTGGATGAGCCGAGCATCGGTCTTCACCAGAGGGATAATTCCAAGCTTCTGGATGCACTCAAGCGCCTTCGGGACCTCGGCAATTCGCTGATTGTCGTGGAACACGATGAGGAGACGATGCGCGAGGCTGACCATATTGTCGATATCGGCCCGAGAGCCGGTGTTCACGGCGGACAGCTTGTCTGCCAGGGCACAGTCGAAGAGATCTGTGCCTGCCCGGAATCGATCACCGGTGCGTACCTCAGCGGCCGCAAGCGGATCGAAGTGCCGAAACAGAGACGCAAGACGGAGGATCGCTGGATTCATCTGAAGGGCTGCCGGATGAACAACCTGGACGGAACCGATTTCGACATCCCGCTCGGTGTGTTTACCTGCGTGACCGGCGTTTCCGGATCCGGAAAGAGTACGTTTGTCAACCAGATCCTGTACAAGATCCTGGCAAGGGATCTGAACCGGGCAAAGGTGAAACCGGGCAGCTATGAGAAGATCGAAGGCGTCGAACAGCTCGACAAGGTCATTGTCATCGACCAGTCACCGATCGGCCGAACCCCAAGATCGAATCCTGCGACATACACGGGCGTCTTCGATGTGATCCGAGACCTGTTCGCAACGACTTCCGACGCGAAGATGCGCGGGTATTCCAAGGGACGGTTCTCCTTTAACGTCAAGGGCGGCCGCTGCGAGGCCTGCTCGGGCGACGGTATCACCAAGATCGAGATGCACTTCCTGCCGGATGTGTATGTGCCCTGTGAGGTCTGTCACGGAAAGCGCTACAACCGCGAGACGCTGGAGGTGCACTATAAGGGCAAATCCATCGCGGACGTACTCGATATGACGGTCGAGGAGGCACTGACCTTCTTTGAGAATGTTCCGAAGATCCGCACGAAGATGCAGACCCTCTATGATGTGGGCCTTGGCTATATCAAGCTCGGGCAGCCTTCCACGGAGCTTTCCGGCGGTGAGGCGCAGCGTATCAAGCTTGCCACGGAGCTGAGCCGTAAGAGCACCGGCAAGACGTTCTACATCCTCGATGAGCCGACGACCGGTCTTCATTTTGATGATGTCAACCGTCTTCTGGTCATGCTGCAGGGGCTTGTCGAGGGAGACAACAGCGTGCTTGTCATCGAGCATAACCTCGACGTCATCAAGACCGCGGATTACATCATCGATCTCGGCCCGGAGGGTGGCGACAAGGGCGGCAAGGTCATTGCGGTCGGAACGCCCGAGGAGGTCGCGAAGGTTCCGCAGTCCTATACCGGACAGTTCCTGAAGAAGATCCTTAAGTAAGACAAGGAAGGAGTCCTTTATGAAATATACAAAGCTGGCGGAAAAGGTGCTGAAGGAAGCGGTGAAAGAAGCGCTGCTGCTGGGTCACCGTTTTGTCGGCACCGAACATATTCTGCTTGCCATGGCGGCTGTCAAGGGAAACTATGCCGGAGACCTTTTGAAATCCTACCGAGTGGAGGCGGATGGTATCCGTGAGTTTCTCTCGAAGATGGATATGCAGGCCTCGGACGTAGAAAATGACGGTCAGATGGCTGAGTCGCCCCATGTGGAGATCCTGAAAAAGGCAGCGGAGGAAGCTGCGCAGAAGCTTGGCTTTGAAGAGGTAGGCACGGAGCATCTGCTGCTGGCGCTGTTGTCGGATCCTTCGTTCATGGCGATCCGGCTTTTGGCGATGATGGGCGTGAACGTCCCGGATATGCTGAACCGCGTGCGTCAGGAGCTGGGCGTTCCGATGCCGCAGGATCCGCACCGAGTCACGCCGGACGGGATGATGGATGAGTTTTCCGATCCCGATACGCGTTCCATGACCGAGCGGTTCACCAAGGATCTGACCGATCCGCAGCATCTGCAGAAGGCCGATCCTGTAATCGGACGTGAGAATGAGATCGAGCGGATGATGCAGATCCTGTGCCGCAGAACCAAGAACAACCCGGCTCTGATCGGTGAAGCGGGCGTCGGAAAGACGGCCATTGTTGAAGGACTGGCTAAGCGCATCGGCAGCGGTGACGTGCCGGAGATGCTGAAGAATAAGCGGATCCTGTCGCTGGACATGGCCGCGATGATCGCCGGTACCATATTCCGCGGTGAGTTCGAGGACCGTCTGAAAAAGCTGATGGACGAGATCACGGCGGACGGGCGCATCATCCTGTTTATGGATGAAATGCATACGCTTGTCGGCGCCGGAAGCGCCGAGGGAACGATGGATGCGGCGAATATCCTGAAGCCCGCGCTTTCCAGAGGCGAGATCCAGCTCATCGGTGCGACGACCGTATCCGAATATACCAAGCATATTGAGAAGGACGGAGCGCTGAACCGCCGGTTCCAGCCGATTCTTGTGGAAGAGCCGACTGAAGAGGAAACGCTCGCGATCCTGAAAGGGCTTGCTCATCGCTATGAGGCTCACCACGGCGTGCAGTATTCGGAAGCGGCGCTCGAAGCGGCCGTGAAGCTTTCGCACCGGTACATTACGGATCGGTCTCTGCCGGACAAGGCGATCGACCTGATGGATGAAGCGGGTGCGCGCTGCCGCATGAAGCTTTTCACAAAGCAGGAGGAAGCCGCGCACGAGGCGGGGGCGCATGAAAAGGCGCCGGAAAACGCAGCAGAGGCTTCCAAACGCAAGGAAGCAGCGATCCTTCGCGGTGATCTTGAAACCGCGCAGAAGATGGCTGCGCTTGAGCAGAAGCTGAAGAAGGCCTCCGAAAAGGCAGCCAACACAGCGGCAAAGGGTGAGAAGCAGGAGCTTCCGGCAGAAAACCGAATCGAAGCGTCCGACGTGGAAGCGGTCGTCTCCCTTTGGACCGGTATCCCGGCAGGCAAGATCGCCGAGACCGATGCGGAGCGGCTGCGTCATCTTGAAGATAATCTGCACCAGCGCGTGATCGGTCAGGACGAAGCGGTCAAAGCCGTTGCTCAGGCGATCCGCCGCGGCCGTCTTGGATTGAAGGATCCGAAACGTCCGATCGGTTCGTTCCTGCTGCTTGGTCCGACGGGTGTCGGTAAGACCGAGCTTTGCAAATCCCTCGCCGAGGTGCTTTTCGGCAGTGAGGAAGCGCTGATCCGTGTGGATATGTCTGAATATATGGAGAAATACAGTGTCTCCAAATTGATCGGTTCGGCTCCCGGCTATGTGGGATACGAAGAGGGCGGTCAGCTGAGCGAGAAGATCCGCAAGAAGCCGTATTCGGTCGTTCTGTTTGATGAGATCGAAAAGGCTCATCCGGACATCTTCAACATCCTGCTGCAGGTGCTCGATGACGGTCATATCACCGACTCGCAGGGACGCCGCACGGACTTCAAGAATACCGTCATTATGATGACGTCGAACACCGGTGCTAGAGCGATCCAGAGTGTGAAGCAGCTTGGATTTAAGACGGTCGATACCCGCGAAGCGGACCATAAGCGCATGACCGATCAGGTCATGGCCGAGGTGAAGCGCACCTTCCGTCCTGAATTCCTGAACCGTATCGATGAGACGATCGTGTTCCAGTCCCTGACAAGAGACGAGATCGGATCGATCGCTGACCTGATGTTTAAGGAGATTTCCGGACGTGTGCTCGAGGCGCATCAGCTTCATCTGGAGCTGACCGAAGCGGCTCGCGTGCATTTTATCGAAAAGGGTTACGATCCGGCTTACGGTGCAAGACCGCTTCGCAGACTGCTGCAGTCGGAGCTTGAAAACGGGCTGGCGGATGTCCTGCTTCAGGGCGAAGTCAAGGACGGAGATACCGTGGAAGTCCGCTTTGAAAACGATAAGATCGTGCTCGCACGTAAGGAAAAGTAAATCTATGGCGAAAGCAAAAACGGTTTATGTCTGCCGTGAGTGCGGCAGTGTTCAATCGAAGTGGATGGGCCAGTGTCCGTCCTGCCATCAGTGGAACACGCTTGAGGAGAAGGAAGCGGAGCGTCCTGCGGGCGCTTCAGCGGCCCATCAGGCTCCGGGCAAAACGCGGATCAAAGGACAGCTGCAGAAGCTGAGCCAGGTCAGCGCGCGGACGGATGATCGGCTTACCACAGGCATGGCCGAGCTTGACCGTGTGCTTGGCGGCGGGATCGTCAAGGATTCCATCAGCATCATCGCGGCCAAGCCGGGCGCGGGTAAATCGACCCTGATGCTGCAGATGGCGCAGAGCATCGCCGCCTCGGGTCACCGGGTCTTGTATGTTTCCGGTGAGGAGAGCGAGGGCCAGGTCCGAAGCCGTGCGGAGCGCATTTTGAAGGATATTCACGAGAATATCTGGATTCTTGCGACCGCGCACATGAACGAAGTGATTACGGCGATCGATGAGACCGATCCGGCACTCATTATCATCGACAGTATTCAGACCTTTTTCCTCGATGAATATCCCTCCCGGCCCGGTTCACCGACGCAGATCATCGAATGCACGAACGTGATCCTGCGCATCGCGAAGGACCCGGAAAAGCCGAGAGCTGTCCTTATGGCGGGCCAGCTGACGAAGGATGATGAGCTCGCGGGCGTGCGCTCGCTGGAGCACATGGTCGATACGGTGCTCTTTATGGAAGCGGATCCGGTGGAAGAGCTGCGAACGCTTTCCGCCTCGAAAAACCGTTTCGGATCGACCGGCGAGATGGGCTTCTTCACCATGGAAGAGGACGGTATGCGCGCGATTGAAAATCCGTCGCGGTATTTCATGACGGAGCGCAGTGTCTACAGTGATGTGTTCGGCAGCGCGCTTTCGGTCATCAAAGAAGGCACGAGGCCGATGATCATCGAGATCGAAAGCCTCATCTCGCAAAGCTTCACGCCTTATCCTTCGCGGATCTCCGAATGCCTGAGCCGTGACCAGATGGGAACGCTCATTTCGATTCTGGAGATGCGCGGCGGCATGGCGCTGTACGATAAGAACGTGGTAATTAAGTCCACGGGCGGGCTGAAGCTGAATCAGCAGTCGGTCAATCTGGCCGTCCTGATGTCGGTGGCATCCTCGGTGCTGAAGCGGCCGATCCCGGGCGACACCGTCCTGATCGGAGACGTCGGACTGACGGGCGAACTGAAGAAGGTTCCGTCCATGGATCTGATGATCCGGGAGACCGCGAGACTTGGCTTTAAGCGCATCTATGTGCCTAAAGGAAGCTTCCGAAGTGAAGTCAGGAGCCATCTTGCCGGAGCCAGGCTGATCGAGTGCGTGACACTGAAGGATGTTATGAAGGAAGTCTTCGGAGATTACAAGAAGGACATGCTGTCCTGAGGGCCCGGAAAGGAAGCAAGAAATGGATCAAGACAGAGAAAGAGCCAAAGAACTGTATTCGAAAATGAATCTTTGGGAAAAGGCCGTCTACCTGGTGCAAAACTACTGGAAGCCGGCTTTCTTCCTGATCGTGGGAGTCGGAGTCGTCCTTTCGATCATCGGTCAGATGACGTGGAACCGCAGCCCGAAGTCCGCGCTTGGCGTCGGAATCCATGCGAAGATGTTTGAACTGAATGAAACCGATGATTTTAACAGCTACCTGACCGAGACCTACCCGGAGTTTCTGACAAAGAAGAGCGCCTTCTACAGCTATTGGTTCTACAACGGATACTCCAACGATCAGGTCGAACTGATCCAGTCGACGACCTATCAGCTTGTCGGGGCGGTCGCCGCAGGACAGCTCGATGTGATGGTCGGAGACAGAGAATCGCTGGAGGGCGATGTCTCGCTGCAGTATTGCCGCGACCTTTCCGAGCTCTTTAACGAGGAAGAGCTTGCCCTGATCGAGGAGCTTGCCTCGGCTCATGCATCGGACGGAATCGGCATTGTCCCGGTCACCTACAGTGTCACGGGCGATACGGGCAGAACGGTAGACAAATACGAAGATATCCCGTCGCTCATCGCGATCACGGGCTGCGATCCGAAGCTCGATGAGATCATGATGGGGCAGGAGGTCTACCTCGCGGTCATTGTCAATGAAGGCCGGGAGAATCAGGCGAAGGCGTTCATCTGGACGCTGCTTGGTGAAAATGATCGCGCCAAGGCCTGTTTGAGCGCTGAATAATGTGGTTTTGCTAAAAAGCGCTTCATTGAAGCGACTGAAAGGCTATGTTATAATACAACTGCTGTGTGCCCTTTTATAATTGGGCAACAGCAGCAATGATACTTACCCGAGTTTACAAACAGAATGGGAGGAAAAATGGCAATCGAGTACAAGAACGCCGGCGTGGATGTAGAGGCCGGCTACAAGGCAGTCGAATTGATGAAACAGCATGTGAAGACTACCTTCGGCCCCGGCGTGGTAACGGATATCGGCGGATTCGGCGGACTGTTTTCCATCGCGGATCAGAAGATGGAGGATCCGATCCTGGTTTCCGGAACCGATGGTGTCGGCACCAAGATCAAGGTCGCGTTCCTGCTTGACAAGCATGATACCGTCGGTATCGATGCGGTGGCAATGTGTGTCAACGACGTGATCTGCTGCGGCGCGAGCCCGCTGTTTTTCCTGGACTATATTGCCTGCGGCAAGAATAAGCCGGAGAAGATCGCGGATATCGTCAAGGGCGTCGCGGACGGCTGCCGTCAGAGCCACAGTGCACTGCTTGGCGGTGAGACCGCGGAGCATCCCGGACTGATGCCGGAGGACGAATATGATATCGCCGGTTTTTCGGTCGGTATCGTCGATCGCAAAAACGTCATCGACGGATCGAGCGTCAAGCCCGGTGATGCGATCATCGGCCTTGCCTCGAGCGGCATTCACAGCAACGGTTTCTCCCTTGTCCGCAAGGTCTTCGGACTGGATGAGGCGGATGCGAAGGAGACCTTGAAGAAGGACTTCGGATGCCTGGACCGCCCGCTCGGCGAAGTGCTGCTTCAGCCGACCGTGATCTATGTCAAACAGGTAGAAGCGCTGCGCAAGGTGGTAGATATTAAAGCGATCTCCCACATCACCGGTGGCGGTTTCTACGAGAATATCCCGAGAATGCTGCCTGCGCATACGGTCGCAAAAATCGAAAAGGGAAGCTGGGACATTCCCGCTGTCTTCCCGCTGATGCAGAAGATCGGTGAAGTTTCCGAATACGGTATGTTCAATACCTTCAACATGGGTATCGGCATGATGCTTGTCGTTGCGAAGGAAGATGCGGATAAGGCCATAGAGGTTCTTAAGGAGAACGGCCAGAAAGCCTATGTCATCGGCGAGATCCTCGCGGGTGAAAACGAGAAGCCTGAGGTTCAGTTATGACACGGGTCGGAGTACTGATTTCAGGCGGAGGAACCAACCTTCAGGCGCTGATCGATGCGAAAGCCGCCGGGAAGATGCCGAATGTCGAATTTGCCTGTGTCGTGAGCAACCGTAAAAAGGCATATGGCCTTGAACGCGCGAAGAATGCGGGCATTGAGGCGCTTTACCTGCCGACGGTGCGGTTTGAGTCCGGCGAGGCCTACAACGAAGCGCTTCGCGATCTGCTGTTATCCCGCGGGGTCGAGCTTGTGGTGCTGGCCGGATATCTTGTCGTGCTGCAAAAGCCGATGCTCGAGACCTTCCGCAACCGGATCATCAACATTCATCCGAGCCTGATCCCGTCCTTCTGCGGTGACGGATTCTACGGACTGAAGGTGCATGAAGAAGCGCTTAAGCGCGGCGTGAAGGTGACCGGCGCAACGGTCCACTTTGTCGATGACGGGACCGATACCGGCCCGATCATTCTTCAAAAGGCTGTCTATATTCATCCGGACGATACGCCCGAGAGTCTGCAGCTGCGCGTGATGCAGCAGGCTGAATGGAAGCTTCTTCCGGAGGCCGTGAGACTGTATTCGGAGGGCAAGATCGAGATCTGCGACAACCGCACGGTCATCCGTCCGGAAGATCTTGAGATCGAACTTTAATCGTTACACACAGCGTTTCAGAGCATCAGGGAAAGAGAGGAACCTATGAAAATTCTGGTTGTCGGCGGAGGCGGCCGTGAGCATGCCATCGTTTGGAAGCTCGCTCAGAGCGAGAAAGCGGATAAGATCTACTGCGCGCCGGGTAATGCCGGAATCGCTGAGATCGCCGAGTGTGTGCCGATCGCGGCAACGGATATTGTCAAGCTTGCGGATTTCGCGGAGCAGGAAAAGATCGATCTGACCGTCATCGGCATGGATGATCCGCTGATGATGGGCGTCGTCGATGAGTTTGAAAAGCGCTCGCTTCGCGTCTTCGGACCGAGACAGAACGCAGCTATCATCGAAGGCAGCAAGGTCTTCTCGAAACAGCTGATGAAGAAATACGGAATTCCGACCGCCGGCTACTGGGAGTTTGAGAATGCCGACAAAGCGAAGGAGTTCCTGAAGGAACACAAGACCTATCCGATCGTTCTGAAGGCGGACGGCCTTGCACTTGGCAAGGGCGTGCTGATCTGCCAGAATGAAGAGGAAGCGCTGGCGGGCGTTGATGAGATCATGGTCGACCGCAAATTCGGAGGAGCCGGTGCCAAGATGGTCATCGAGGAGTTCCTTGTCGGTGACGAGGTTTCCGTCCTTTCGTTCTGTGACGGCAAGACCGTTAAAACGATGGTCCCTGCGCAGGATCACAAGCGGGCTTTTGACCACGATCAGGGCCTGAATACCGGCGGCATGGGTACTTTCAGTCCTTCCGTACATTATACCGAAGCCTATCGTCAGGACGCGATCGAACACATTTTCCAGAAAACCGTGGACGCGATGCGCGCGGAGGGAAGAGAGTTCAAGGGCGTTCTGTATTTCGGTCTGATGCTGACGAAGGATGGCGCAAAGGTGCTTGAGTACAATGCGCGCTTCGGCGATCCGGAAAC
>ONYR01000036.1 GCA_900322165.1 uncultured Eubacteriales bacterium | reverse complement strand
GACGACTGTGTGGCGTACGACGATCTCACCTGTAAAAAGCTGTAAGCATCATTTTACAAATTCCGGCTTGCCGGGACAATGAAATCGATCCGGGCGTCCTGACGTGGCTCGACGGCTTTGCGTTCACGGGGATCGAGTGAGTCGGCAAATCCATCAGGAACCGTTGCGCTCCCGTATGTCTGATCTCACTTATTCTTTTCTTCCAGCCACTGACAAAGCTGACGTTCCATTTCCGGACACCACCAATCGCGATAGCCGGCCTTGGTCGGATGGACTGAATCATACATATAGAGGCTGCGTTCTTCCTCCGAAATCGCATTGAACGCATCGTCCGACCAGAGATTTAATACACCGATATCCCATTTTTCCTGCAGTTCCAGCAGTCGCTCAACTAACGTACCATAGGCCTCATTGTCATACTGAGCATTGGTATAAAATACTACCGGACAACCCCAGGTTTCACGAACATAGCTGATGATGAATTCGATCGCACCGGTTGTGGTTTTCGTATCAAATGTTGAAGCGTCAAACCCTTCGGAAATATCTCCGAGGGGTTGATCTTTACCGGCATCGTTCGTAGACAGCTGAACGATGACAAGACTGTAATTCTCCTTAGGATCAATGTTGTTTAAAAGCCTCTGCACATAGGATTTCTTCCCTGTATCGGCCAGCGTTGTGCCACTCACGGCCTCTTTGGTAATCTGCCAGCCCATTCTTGCTGCAAAGTACTCAGGAATGCCTTCACGGAGCGAACTTTCTCCTCGTGTTACAGAAGAGCCGAGGAACAGAACCTTTTCACCCGCAAGCGGAGCATTTTCCAGCGGTACGACCTTATTCATAGCGTATTCTTCGCTATTTCCGGGAATTTTGGCCATTCGCAGATCGCCGAGACCCTTAAAAGGACCAAAACTGAAGCGCCATCCGATAAACAGATTCTGCACCAACAAAAAAACCACAATAATCGTAATCACGATGATCGTCGTTTTCTTATTTGACTTTTTCTTTTTCATGAGAAATCTCCTTAAATATAAAACTAAAGAATGCCGGCCCCTTCCTCTCGCGTTACATGTTGCGCGCTGCATCTTGTGCGATACCAATCGGAGTTTTCGCGAAGCGAAAACTCGGAGCGCGCTGCAAGTATCTTTATTTCAGATAACTATCAGAGCGCGCTTTACATCTGCTCCGGTGCGTGGACTCCGATGAGGTACAGCCCCTGTTTCAGCACCTTGGTGGTGACGTCGGTCAGCTTCAGGCGAGCTTCGCGAACCTTGTCTTCCGCGGAAAGGATCGCGTTTTCATGGTAGAAACGGTTGTACGCGGTGGCAAGAGCAACGGTGTAGCGAGTGATGACGTACGGTTCATACTTGCTGAGTGCTTCCTTGACCTTGCCGGGGAAGGCTTCAATGAGCTTCAGCACTTCCTGGGAATACTCATCCGTCAGGCAGGCCATGTTGGCGCTTTCATGAAGCTCCGTTTTGTCCCAGCCGGCTTTGGCAAGGACGCTCGAAGCGCGGGCATAGGTGTACTGAACGTACGGACCGGTCTCTCCGTCGAAGTTGAGGACTTCGTCCCAGTCGAAGGTGACTTCTTTGATGCGGTTGTTGAACAGATCATGGAAGACGACCGCGCCGACACCGACTTCTTCGGCAACTTTGTCCATATTCTCAAGGTTCGGGTTCTTCTCCTGCATGATCGCCTTGGTCTTGGCAATGGCTTCGTTGAGCAGGTCCTCGAGCCAGATGACGTTGCCGCTGCGGGTGGAGAGTTTTCCGTCCTTCAGTGTAATCAGGCCGTACGGAATGTGGACCAGATCTTTGGCCCAGTCGTACCCCATCAGATCGACAACGCGGAACCACTGATCGAAATGAAGGTTCTGCTCAAGACCGGTGATATAGAGGTTTTTGTAGAAATCGAAGGTCTTTTTGCGGTACATCGCGGAGGCGATGTCGCGCGTTGCGTAAAGCGTGCTGCCATCCTTCTTCAGAATCAGGCACGGCGGCATGTTGTAGTCGGAAAGGTCAACGATCTTCGCACCCTCGCTGTCCTTCAGCAAGCCTTTTTCCTGAAGCTGCCGGATCAGCTCATCCGTCTTGTCCCAGAAATAGCTCTCGCCCTGGTACGAATCAAACTTAACATCCAGTACGCGATAGACCTTCTGAACATCCTTAAGGCTGATCTCGATAAAGTACTTCCAAAGGCTCAGCGCCTCTTTGTCTCCGTGTTCCATGGAGGTGAAGGCTGCACGGGCTTCATCATCAAGGCTCGGATCCTTCTCGGCTTCCTGATGGAAACGGACGTAGAGCGAAACCAGGTAACGGATACCGTCTTTCTTGACCATCTCCTCGTCGCCCCACTTGCGGTACGCGACGACCATCTTGCCGAACTGGGTGCCCCAGTCGCCGAGATAGTTGATGCTGAAGGTATGATACCCAAGGAACTGATGGATCCTTGTCAGGGAGTTGCCGATGACGGTCGTGCGAAGGTGCCCGATATGGAACGGTTTGGCAACATTGATCGAAGAATAGTCGAGAACAACGGTCTTGCCGTTTCCTTCATCGGAGGAACCGTAGGCTTTGCCTTCTTTCTCTGCTTCATCAAACTGTGAAAGAACGAAGCCGGCCAGCCAGGTTTTATCGACAGTCATGTTCAGGTAAGGACCGACAACCTCGACTTTTTCGAAGATCGGCTCGCCTTCGAGCTTATTCTTCAGGTCCTGTGCGATCAGGTTCGGCGCTTTGTGCATCGTCTTGGCAAGACGGAAGCACGGAAACGCGAGGTCTCCCATCTTTTTATCTTTCGGAACTTCAAGTCCCTCTTCGATCTGAGATTTCTCAAGCTCCGGCCAGAGGCGGCTCAGTTCTTCCATCATATACGCTTTGCTGTTCACGGCGTTTTCCTCATTCTTTCTTTTTGGCAGCGGATCCGCTCTCATCGCTGAGCGGATTGGTCTTGATTTTACTTTGTTTGCGCGGATATTGCAACCCGAGCGGTGCAGTCTTTTTGAAGGCTGCGACGGTATGGGCGTAATCGTCTCCTAAAACGGTCGCCGGAATCGTTTTTTCCAGCGTCAGGTGGAGCGTTTTCAGCGCTCTTCCGGATTTTGCAAGTTCATCGGTGAAGGTCGGACCTTTGTAGGCCATGACCAATCCGCCCACTCTCACGTAACCGGCAAGATATTCCGTCAGCACCGGCAGTGCGGCAACGGCTCTGGCAACGGCAATGTCGTATTGTTCCCGCATCTCGGGAAGGTGAGCGGCTTCCTCGGCACGTGCATGAATGCACGACACGCCGGTAAGCTCCAGCTCTCTTACCACGGTTTCAAGAAACGTGACGCGTTTTCCGAGCGAATCGAGCAGGGTCAGCTCGATCTCCGGAAACAGGATCTTGATCGGAAG
>ONYR01000021.1 GCA_900322165.1 uncultured Eubacteriales bacterium | reverse complement strand
TAAAAACACGCTGTACGGCGAGCATATGCCTTACTACGACGAATATATCGTGGATCAGGATCACAGCGCGGTGCTGCTGAAAAGCTACCTCGCGGATCAGGACGTGCCGTACCTGGACCTCTTTGAGCTCTTTGAGGCGCAGGATGAGGTGCTGTATTTGAAGCGCGACTCCCACTGGAGCACGAAGGGGGCATGGCTTGTCTATAATGCGGTGCTGGATGAGCTGGACGTGGCGCATGAGCGCTATGAAGCGGAGGAGCCGAAGCTTGGCAAGACGCACAGCGGAGACCTCGACCGCATGCTCCACAGCTTCTTCGGAGAGCTCGAGGAAGACTATACCTATCCGATGAAGAACGCGTACAGCTTCTCGAGCGAGACGGCTGACGTGACAAGCGGATGGCTGATCTCAACGAATCCGGATGGAGAGGGAACGATCCTGATGTTCCGCGACTCGTTTGCGGATAACCTTATCCCGTTTTTCTCCGATGAATTTGCCACGGCTTACTACTCCAAGGGCATTCCCGGGCATCTGGAGCGGTATCTTGAGACCTACGCGCCGGATCATGTGGTGATCGAGAAGGTCGAGCGAAACATTACGGACTACCTCAATTCCCCGCCGATCATTTCACCGGTCACAGGCGAGCTTCCGGATGATATCATTATCGCGGACACGGCCTCGGAGATCTCGTTGTCCACGAGTGAATATGACGTGAACTACTGCCTTCTCTCCGGCGCGATCGATCCGGAGCGCGTCGAGACGGATACGGAAGTGCTCGTGTCGGTCAACGGAACCGTGTACCGCGCGTTCCAGACCGGGGAAAACGGATTCGCCCTGTACCTGAAGAAAGCGGATTTCAGCGAGGGAGAGCCCCTCGAGATCCGCGTCTTTGCACTGACTGCGGAGCGCTGCGTCCGTGTGCTGGCAACAGAGCTGGCGACGGAAGAGTGAGAACGTTGGTGACCGAAGAGGTAGAATGAAAAGGACCTGTGAAAACATGAGAATTCATGATTTCACAGGTCCTTTTGATGCTTGGGTGACGGTTGCATGACGAGAGGCTGGTTTTTTGTTTGAGTAGTCCTAGGAATGGTGAGGCGGGATGACCGCCGTAGGACTGCGGATTGTTTTTGGCTTAGTTCAGTCCTAGACAATCGCTTGACAAAATGATCGGTGTAGGACGGAGAAATGTATAATGCTTGTTACAGTCCTAGCCCGAGAGCAAAAACTCGATGCGCCATTCGAAATACTAGGACGAGAGATACGAAATATCGATTCCAGTCCTAATCGTCGCCATGTTGATGATGAATCGCTAGGACTGATATTGTAGATAATAGCCAGGCAGTCCGACATGGCGTTGGGGCTTCTTATCATTGCAGGACGAAATGAGTTGTTTGAATCATTCTAGTCCTACAAGCAGCCTTGGGCACATTTGTTCCGCACCTTACATCATTCCCCAACCGTAAAGCTGAAGGTTTGATCGAGCAGGTCATCTGCAAACCAGTCATCGTAGTTGTAGACGCGCAGGGTAAACTCGACATCCTCGACGGTCGCGATATCGTTTTCTTCCAGGTCGGACTTGTACCAGGTGACGGTGGAGATATCTCTGGCGGAAGCGGGCACGCTGTCGGACCAGAACGGCTCGACCATGAACCCGTTCACCGAAGCATTGTTGATCGAGAACATGAGCGTGGAGTCGGTATAGTTGACAAGGTACAGGCTTACGTTAAACCCATAGCTGTCCGTGTAGGCATCGAGCACGTAGATGCGGATGTTCGAGTCCTCATAGAGCACTTTCTGTGCTTCCTCCGCGGGGATGTCCTTAGGCTCCTTGGCAGCTGCTTCGCCAAACGGATAGACGGTGAAGCGCTCATCAACAAGATAATCCGCAGACCAGTCGTCATCGTCAAACACGTGCAGCGTGAAGGTGAGAACCGAGGGCGCGCTCACGCCGGCTTCTTTCAGATCTTCCGAGTAGAAGTTGATTTCATCGTTCGCCTTCTTTCCGGCTGCGACGGTGGAGTAGAAGAACGGATCGCAGCTGTACCCGTCGATAACGGTGTCGGCCCAGGTGAAGTTCAGGTTCTTGTCGGTCTTGTTTTCCAGCGTAACCTTGAGGTTGTAGCCGAAGAGGTCGCTGTAGCCGGATTTGATCGTGAAGGTCACATATTCATTGTCAAGCACGACATAATCCGTGATGCCCTCTCCGGTGGGAGTCGTAAGGTTCTCCGAGGATTCCTGCGAAGAAGACTCTTGAGTGGAAGATTCATTCTCCGAGGATTCGCCGACGGATGTCTCGCCTGTTTCGGCTGCTTCGGAAGATTCGGACTCGCCGGATGTCTCAGCCGTCTCGGTTTCCTTGGAGCTCTCGGTTTTGGAGCTTTCGCCCTGGGTAGGGGACGGGCGGGATGAGTCGGTCTCGCTGAGCGTGACCGAGCTGCGGTCATCGAAGGAAGAGAAGGGGAAGCAGCCGGTGAGGCACAGCAGCAATGCCAGCAGAGCGGCGGTCAGACGAAGATGTTTTTTCATGGAGGTCCTCCTTTTTCAAAGTGAATCGTTGATGGACCTCAGTCTATCATAATCAAAACGGCTCCATTGCCACCGAAAAGGGGCAATGGAGCCGGGTTTTTCAGAATCGTGAAAAATGGGCGTTTTTTTACCAAAGAGGCGGGAGGATTTTATTCTTCTCCGCAGCTCTCAAGCGGGACCATCCCGTGTTCTTCGAGGAGTTCGTTAACCCGCTCGATCTCGCGGATGCCGGAGTTGAAAGCGATCATCAGGACCGCGTCGCGAGGGATCCTGGCGTAGAGCGGCGAGAAGCCGTAAAGCTTCAGAGCGCGCTGCGCATCGTCAAGCCTAAGCGCGGCAGCAAAGAGAAGGCGGAGAATGACATCACGCTTTACCGTGTGCTTTTCTCCGGAGATCAGTTTGTAGCCGTAGCGCTCCGGAATGTCCGCGGCCACAAAGAGATCCTGCTGGCGCAGGCCTTTGTCTTTCAGCCTCTCCCTAAGAAAAACCGAGAAAGGGCGGTCCGACGTAAACATGCTGGCGGCTTCGTCCTGAAGGACTTTGCCGGCGCTTTCGGGAGAAGTCCCGAGAAGAACGTTGGTCAGCGTGTCGGTCGTTTTGGGCTCGTTCATAGATGTAACCTCCTTTGAGGGGATCTACACAAATATGTTTTCGATCAGGGACACCAGCCAGGTGCAGATCAGAAACAGCAGCACATCGATCACGAGAATGACAAGGAGCCTCAGAAACAGCGGGCGGATCTTTGTCACTTTGATTTTATCCAGAATTCCGCTGTAGTTAAAGCTAACAAACGGGATCAGCAGGAAGATGAAAATAAAGGACAGGCGGTTGAACCAGATATAGCCGGCGGATCGATCGGGCCAGGTCATAAACAGGCCGATGAAGATCATCGGAATGTAGTAGAGAGAAGCGAGCAGCTCGCGCCAGAAGATCATGTGCCGGAAACCCGGAGGCGCATAGGGAAAGCGCACCGGCTTTTTGCCATCCACGGGAAGACCGCTCAGGATGGAAAGGTCCCGGATCATCACATCCAGCGAGCCGTAGCGCTTTTTGGGGTCGATCATGGTAGCACGCGCGATGATCCTTGCCGCCGATTTCGGAAGCGGAGCCGAAGAGTTCGGATCACCGGTCAGCAGCGTGCGGTAGAGAACTCCGAGCGCATAGATGTCGGTCTGGGGTGTTGAAACACCGAAACCGTACTGTTCCGGCGCTGCGTACCCTTGCGTGCCGATCAGAAACGTATCTTTCGGCGGGGCGGTGCCGGCTGGGGCGAAGGGAGAAACGTCCGCGAATTTGGCGGCATTCATATCGATGAGCCACACCGAACCGTCCTGAGAGAGCATGATGTTCGAGGGCTT
>ONYR01000075.1 GCA_900322165.1 uncultured Eubacteriales bacterium | reverse complement strand
CATCAAAGTACCTCGCATAAACCGACTTATTAAAAGTGGTTTAAAATATAGGGATCATAGGATAACTCACGGCTCGAACATACGATCAGCGATGAGCTTACCCATCATTATAATATCAATTTGGGTCTGTGTTAAGTAGTATTTTGCGAAATGTTAGACTAAGGCCGATATCCGATTTGCAGGTAATTAGGAGGCAACTAAACTAATTTTAACGATATACAGCATAAAAACATTGTTATCAAGATGTGGGATAATTTGATAACGCAATTATCAATATATTGTAAAAGAACGGAAAATACCGTAACTGTGTAATATACGCGCAAAATGCGTTTTCAGGATGGATAAACGTACTGAGACACTGAATCGAGGCAATAAAACGCGTACAAATCATTTAAATGCAAAGAACGTGTGTGGATGATCGTACATGAGTAAGAAACGAGCCGCTGGATGAATGTTATAGGATGCAGTGAAACATATATTCAAATGAGAACCGTGCGACGGTGACGATATAAAAAACAAATGCAAATAACAAAAACCGCTGAACTTAACTGAAGCTCAGCGGTTCTAAGCGAGATAAACGATCAAAGAATGAACTAAGCCGGCAGATACAGGAAAGAGATCGAAAGCCGGCTGAAAGGACGGATTATGCGAGAGAGGTACTTCTTTCGGGTCCAACTATTCGTAAAACTTGCGTTTTGCGAATAGTTGGATGGAGGGAGCGAAGTACTCCTCTCACCGGAATCATGCCCAGGGATCCTGAGAAACCGGGACTTTGATATCGCCCAGATACGTGATTTCAGTCAGATACCAGTCAACACCGCCTTTTGCTCGCAGGATCAATGATCTCGGTGCATCGGCGCCGTTTGAACGCAGATACATCGTCACATAATTCGGATCGCTGGATTGATACATACCTTTTTCTACGGTTATGCGATACGGCTGTGTCGGAACGTATTCGTTCTCCGGATAAGCGCCTTCAAAGAACGAAAACGGCTTGTATTCCTTGCCGCCAAGACGGTCCCTGAGGAACTGCTTGTCGAAATTGGACAAAGGCTGCGGTCCCTTCAGTACGTCGATCATGTTGAAGGTTTCGTCACGGTTCTGTTTATAATGGCAGAAAACGGCAACGGATAAGGCGGCTACATAGAACGGATCCTTTTTGATCTGTTCGAACATCATACGTGTGTCATTGACATTCAGCGGAAAACGGTTAAAGGTAATGGTTTTAGCTTCCATGATACACCCTCCTGAGAAATTGGCAGACTCAAGACCGATGGTCAGTCCCTTGAATATACTTATTATTTCAGAAGCGTTTCCAATTGAAAAGACCCACATAGGTCTATTTTGACTTATGCGGGTCTTTTTGTTGGTTTCACGGTAGGATTTGATTTCAAATCAGTTTTTCAGCTGATCGACGGAGATCTCCTTGCTGTCGGACCAGATTCTCTCAAGGTCATAGAAGAAACGGGCATCCTTACCGAACACATGTACGATGATGCGGCCGAAATCGATCAGGACCCAGTTTCCGTCACGATAACCTTCGATGTGATTGGGCGTATAGCCCTTCTCTTCCAGTTTCTCCTCCACGGAATCGATCAAAGCCTGTACGTGGGACGGGTTGTTTCCGTGCGCGATCAGGAAATAATCAGCCAGGACAGAGATCTCGTGGATGTCGAGGATCTTGATATCTCCTCCGAGTTTGTCATCAAGCGCGTGATATGCCGTCAGGGCGAGATCTGCGGAGATCTTCAGGTCTTGTGCTATAGCGGTGTTTTCAGCCATCTTGGTCCTCACTTTCATGGTTCGAGATATAATCATGATAATACCGGATCGTACGAATTGTCAACGGATGGATGGCTTTGCCGCGTCCGACAACGTATTCGGCGGTTTGGTTGAGAATCATGATCAGTCCCAGATCCAGATCCTTCATTAAACGATTCCGTGTTTCCTCGAGACCGGGAAACAGCTCTCTTCCGGGTTCCGCGTAGTCGGCACAGTAGATGATCTTCTCCAGCGTGCTCATACCCGGCCGTCCGGTCGTGTGATAACAGATCGCGTTAACGATATCGTCAGAAATCTCGGGATAATGCGTTTTGGCCTCTCCTGCTCCGGCAAATGCGTGGAGAATGGAGGGATAATCCATCGTCAATCCCATGTCCGGATAGTATTTTTCACAAAGCTTCAGCTGCTTGTCAAGCGCAATGTTCTTGGCGTTATCGTGCAGCAGCGCAGCGATGGAAGCGCTTTGATAGTCTTTGGGCGCGTAGAGTCTGGCGAGAGAAACAGAGAGCTGTTCAACCCGCAGCGTATGCTGGTAGCGGCTCTCCTTCAGTCTCGGCTTCAGCCAGGAAAGGATATCTTCCCGCAGCGATAAATAGTCCGAATACTCCATGATCAACTCTTTCACTAATGGTTTTCTCGCTGTGTCAGGGCTTGGGCAGTTCGATCACCGGCTTTTTCGCGGCACGGTAGATGACAAAGCGCCGTCCGATCATCTGGACGCATTCGCTGTGCGTCCGCTTGCTGACTTTGTCCGCGACAAGGCGAAGATCGTCTTCGCAGGTCTTCAGGACGTTCAGCTTGACAAGTTCGCGCTTTTCAAGCACTTCATCCACGGCTTTGACTACTTCCGGAGTAACACCCTCTTTTCCGATCTGGAAAACCGGGTCAAAATCGTGTGCGAGCTTGCGAAGGTAAGCGCGCTGTTTGGAGGTAAGCATAAGGAGCCTCCTTTCTGTTTAACGATAATATTCAAAGGAAATGCCGGCCACATCGATCGTGTCGCCCTCTTCTACGTGCATTTCCTCGAGCTTTGCGATGATTCCGCGTTTATGCATGAATTTCTGGAAGAAATCAAAGCCCTTCTCGGATTCAAGGTTCGTGTATCCGAGCATCTTGTCGATGGCAGGACCGCTGATCTCAAATTCGTGAGCCGACGTCTTGACAATCGTGAACGGCTCCTGCTCCTGAGCTTCGTTTTGATCGAAGTATTCGCGCTCAAAGACAACGGGCGCGGGATCCTGATGGTCGCGAATGCGGACGACCTCATCGAGCAGCGGTCTCAGACCCTCTCCGGTTGCAGCGGAGATCTTGAAAAGCTTGAGGCCGTTCTCCTGGCAGTATTCCTCGATCTCTTCCATGAACAGCTCGGCATCGGGGAGATCGACCTTGTTGGCACCGATGACCTGAGGCAGCGCAGCCAGCGAATCGGAGTATTTGGCTAATTCTTCGTTGATGTGGATGATATCCTCCACCGGATCACGTCCGTCGACACCGGCAGCATCGACCAGATGGATCAGTACGCGCGTGCGCTCAAGATGCTTCAGAAACTCGTGGCCGAGTCCGACGCCCTCTGCAGCCCCATCGATCAGTCCCGGAATGTCCGCGATCACAAGTGTCTTTCCGTAAGACATTTCAACAACTCCGAGCTGAGGACTCAGGGTCGTGAACGGATAATCGGCGATTTTGGGACGCGCGTTGGAAACATGGGCAAGAAAGGTTGATTTGCCGGCGTTCGGGTATCCGAGCAGTCCGACATCCGCAAGGACCTTCAGATCCATGCGGACCGTGAGCTCCAGCCCCTCCTGACCTTGCTGGGCGTACTGCGGGATCTGCATGGTGGAAGTGGCATAATGCTGATTGCCCTTTCCTCCTTTGCCTCCGCTGAGAATGACCTCACGCTGACCTTCCTCTGCCATGTCGACAATGACAAGTCCGCTTTCGGCTTCACGGATGACCGTTCCGACGGGAACTCGAATGACAAGATCTTCCCCTTTTTTTCCGAAGCATTTATTTCCTGCGCCATCCTGCCCATTCTGGGCGATAAAACGCCGCTTGAATTTGAAGTCGGAAAGCGTGTTGACGTCAGATACCGCGAGCATGACGATGTCTCCCCCGCGTCCTCCGTCTCCTCCGTCCGGGCCGCCGGCCGCAACGAATTTTTCTCTTCGGAAAGAGACACAGCCGTTGCCGCCTTTGCCGGATCGAAGGTAAATGGTTGCTTCATCTACAAACATACTTTACCTCTATATGCGATATTGAAAGCCGAAGCGCTCAAAAATACTAAAAAAAATACAGGCTCCAAATGCACGATTTGAAGCCTGCTCAGCATTCATCAGACTGCTTCTTCAACAGGATAAACGGAAACCTGCTTCTTGTCGCGTCCTTTTCTTTCGAACTTGACTCTTCCGTCTACGAGTGCATACAGCGTATCATCCTTGCCGATGCCAACATTGGTACCGGGATGGATACGAGTGCCTCTCTGACGATACAGGATATTGCCGGCCTTAACGACCTGACCGTCCGCACGCTTTGCGCCAAGGCGCTTCGCTTCAGAATCACGGCCGTTCTTGGTGGAACCGACACCCTTCTTATGTGCGAACAACTGAAGATTCATTCTTAACATGAGAGTCGTACCTCCTTACTTCTGAATTGTTTGAACTTGCAGATAATGGGATCCGTATGACGATTTGATGGATTCAAGCCCAAGCTGCATGGAATCCAGCAGCAGATCGACCGCACGGCGATCCTCAGCGGATGCCTTGGATAGATCGGGAAGCTGCAGGGTCAGATGACCGTCGGACTCGTCGGAAATAGGCTTAAGCGCGGTGAAAGCTTCAATGGAATTGACTGTGTTGATCGCAAGTACCGAGACGGCAGCACAGATAATGTCGCGGCCGCTGTTTGCGAATCCGGCATGACCGATCATGTCAAATCCGGCGTAGGAGCTGTCAGCGCGTTTCCAGAACGTCACTTTGATCATGGGAACTTACGCGATGATCTCGTCGATCACGAGCTTGGTGAAAGCCTGTCTGTGACCGTTCTTTTTCGCAGAACCCTTCTTGGCTTTGTACTTGTAGACAACCACTTTCGGGCCGCGGCCTTCCGCAAGAACGGTAGCCTTAACAGTTGCACCCTCAACATAGGGCTTGTCAACCGTCAGACCTTCTTCACCGGCAACCATCAGAACCTTGTCGAACTCGTACTTCTCTCCCTCGAGCAAGCCTAACTTCTCTACAGAGACGACATCTCCTGCCTGTACCCGGTACTGCTTTCCACCTGT
>ONYR01000156.1 GCA_900322165.1 uncultured Eubacteriales bacterium | reverse complement strand
TCCGCGGTCATGCCGATACCGTTATCGGAGACCGTGATGGTCTTGGCGTCTTTGTCGAGCGTGATCGTGACGCGGTACTCGGCATCGTCCTTGGCGGCCTCGCCGAGCGAGACAAGGTGCTTGTGCTTCTGGATCGCGTCAACGGCGTTGGAGACGATCTCGCGGACAAAGATATCCTTGTCGGAATAGAGCCATTTTTTGATGATAGGGAACAGGTTTTCACTGTTGATGGAAAGATTTCCCTTTTCCTGATTGAGAGACATGACAAACCTCCTGGTTAATTCTCCTGGAGTGCGATGCCGTGGGCTTTGAAGAATTTGGGAACGGCATCGTCCCAAATGCGCTCCGGGGTTTTATCGAGCGAAAATGTCTTCATGGATGTGGCCGTGACAAGCGTTAAACGCTGGGTGCGCGGGCCGGATTCCGAAGGCACCGTTTCGTAGCGGATGTTAAGCTGCAGCGAGCCGACGCTTTCCGCGGGCATGTCTTTGACGCGTGCGGGATCCATCGCAAGGACGATGTTCATCATGGTCGGGGTGTGGCCGCCCTGAATGAGGCCCTTAATGCGGGGCTGGATCTCGTCCCAGGTGATGAAGGGGTCGGGAAGCTGCTGTTTTTCTTCGTCTGTCAGGTAGTCCTGGTTGATGCGCCCGTCGATCTCGATGTGCGTCATCAGCTTAAGCTCCGCCTCGCGCATATGCCAGCCTGAGAACAGTTTGTCGTTTAAAAGGCCGACCATGAAAGGACGGATATCGGTGGTGGTGAATGATTTCATAGAAACTCCCCGGCAGAAAGATTGATAATAGCGTGAAATCTTTTGGACGCTTCCAATCATTATACCTCTAAAGGAGGCATATTTCAAGCAAACGGGAAGGGTATGTCTTGTGCATAAACATGACGTGTTTCTCCATTGACGGGAGGGCTTGAAAACTGCTAATCTTGTGCAAAGGAAACTCTATTTTACCAAATGATTCCAATTTAAGGAGGATGTAAAAATGGGTGTAATGGAAAAGTTCCGTCTCGACGGTAAAGTGGCATGGATCACGGGTGCTTCCTATGGTCTTGGCATGGCTTATGCAGAGGCTTATTATGAAGCCGGCGCGAAGATCGTTTTCAACGACATCAACCCGGAACACTATGAGCGTGCCCTTGTTGAATATGCAAAGCGCGGCATTCCGGTTTACGGCGGTGTCGTCGACGTCACCAAGGAAGATCAGGTTCAGGCTTTCGTCAAGGAAGTGGAAGAGAATGTCGGAACCATTGATATTCTTGTCAACAACGCCGGCATCATCAAGCGTATCCCGATGGTCGACATGACCGTTGATCAGTGGAATCAGGTCATCAATGTTGACCTGACCGGCCCGTTCATCTGCGCGAAGGCAGTCATTCCGGGCATGATCAAGAAGGGCGGCGGCAAGATCATCAACGCCTGCTCCATGATGTCCGAAGTCGGCCGTGAGACCGTTTCCGCGTACGCTTCTGCCAAGGGCGGCCTGAAGATGCTGACCAAGAACATCTGCTCTGAGTACGGTATGTACAACATTCAGTGCAACGGCATCGGCCCCGGCTACATCGCTACGCCTCAGACCGCACCGCTGCGTGAGAGACAGGAAGACGGTTCCATGCATCCGTTCGACCGTTTCATCCGTTCCAAGACTCCGGCTCAGCGCTGGGGCACGACCGAAGACCTGATGGGTCTGGCAGTCTTCCTTGCTTCCGAAGCTTCCGACTTCATCAACGGACAGATCGTCTACATCGACGGCGGTATCCTGGCTTACCTTGGACAGGATCCGAGCAACCTTGATGAGAGTAAGTTTGCTGAGCAGAAGAGCTCCGAGTCCGACGTGGTGGTCAAGGACTGAGTTTCATCATTGGCCGAAAAAGGGATTAGGTATACAATAAAAAGGGCATGTGAAAAATGATTTCTCATTTTCACATGCCCTTTTACATATTTGGGATCTTTCGTTCCCCGCCGTTCGTGATCGAGGGCGGGGGTGAGAGTTATTTCGGTCAGCGGGTTCCCTGCTGCAGATACATCTCTGCGCATTTCATGCCGTCGATCGCGGCGGAGGTGATGCCGCCTGCATAGCCGGCGCCTTCGCCCATCGGGTAAAGGCCGCGCAGCGTGCTTTGGAGCGATTCGTCGCGCACAATGCGGACGGGGGAGGAGGAGCGGGATTCGACGCCGGTCAATACTGCGTCGGGACGGTCGAAGCCTTGGAGCTTGCGTCCGAGGAGTCCGCCCGGGGCGAGGCCTTCGGCGATCGTATCTCCGATAAAGGCGGGGAGGATCTCGCGCAGGTTAGCAGGGGTGACGCCGGCCGTGAAGCTCGGAACAATGTCTCCGAAGGAAGCGGCCGTCGAGGGGCGCGAGGCGAGAAAGTCAGCGGTCGTCTGGACCGGAGCCTGATAGGTAGAGCCTCCGAGCAGGTAGGCCTTGTGTTCAAGATCGCGCTGCATCAGCATGCCGGCAAGCACACCGCCTTTCTCGTTGTAGGAAGCGTAATCCTCCGGGGTCACGTTGACAAGAAGCGCGCTGTTGCTGTTTTCCTTATCACGCGCGAAATCGGACATACCGTTGGTAACGACGGTCTCGGGCTCGGAAGCGGACTCGATGACAACGCCGCCAGGGCACATGCAGAAGGTGTAGAGCGAACGGCCGGACTCGGTGTGGGCGGTGAGCTTGTAGCTCGCAGCCCCAAGGTAAGGACTGCCGGCATATTCGCGGTACTGGCTCTGATCGATCATCGTGCGCGGGTGCTCAATGCGCAGGCCCATCGCGAACGGCTTTTGCTCCATCGGGATGCCGAGGCCTGCAAGCATCTCAAACGTATCCCGCGCGCTGTGGCCGATGCCAAGGAAGACCGTGTCGGTTTCCTCGTAGACGCGCGTGCCGTCACGCGACTCCAGGTAAATGCCTTTGAT
>ONYR01000080.1 GCA_900322165.1 uncultured Eubacteriales bacterium | reverse complement strand
CATATTTTCTTTCGCTCAAGTCCTATTTGGGACTTGACTTTTTATTTGCAGGCTCTCTCCTTGCTCCTCATGCTTCGTCGAGAGGGTATATGGAGTTAAAATCGTCCACAGACCCCAGGAAACCCCATACCCCTCTTTCAAACGACTCTGCAGGCGCGCCAGCCTAGCAACCCCTTCCCCCACAGTCTTCCGCAAAAAGCACATACCCCTTCTGAACGATTCTGCAGGCGCGCCAAAAGCTAATTGAAGAACAATATAAATCCCTCGCGCCGAAGCCCTAGTGAAGAAGGGGTATGTGCTTTTTATGTACCGAAGCCCTTGCGAGAAAGAGGGGCATGGGGTTATCCGACCTTTTCCGGTTGAAGATTTTCTCTTTCCGTGTTATAGTATCCTATTGCATGATGAGAGACAGTGATAGGTTTACGCTGCTTTTGTCGTGCATGTACCTTAGGTGTCTGGTGATCCGGCCGCGGGGCCGGGGAGATCAGGTGAAAAGGGAAGTGGGTGCAAATCTCACACGAACTCGTCACTGTGATCGGGGAGCGAGAGCCATTTTTCGGCGGGGCAGGAACCGCAGCCTGCGAAGCCGTGGAAGGAAAAGTCACTGGGGAAACCCGGGAAGGCCGGCTCGAGCATAGATCCGTAAGTCAGGAGACCTGCCTGAGGGGGTGCGATAGCCACGAGTTCTTGGCTGCACGAAGAAAGTCCTCCCAACCCTACATTTTTACGGGAGGCAGATCGGCTAAGTCTGCAAGCGTGACCTGCGCGTCCTGTCATGACAGCGGGTTGTTGATGTGCGGATATCGCCGGTAGAAAGGAATAAAGATGAAAAACAAAAAGAGTATCCTGGCCTGGGTGCTCGCGCTTGTTGCGGTCTGCGCGTTCTTCCTGGCTCTGTATCTCAGCAATAAGCCGAAGGCCGAAGCGGGCACGAAGGCTTACACGCTTGAGGTTGTCGACAATGAAGGTCAGTCCAAGGTCTATACCGGAAAGACGGACGCAGAGTTTCTTCGCGGCGTGATGGACGAGCTTGCCGCGAAGGGGGACTTCTCCTACGAGGGAACCGAAGGGGCTTACGGCCTGATGATCGAGACCGTCAACGGTGTGACCGCGGACTACGCAAAGGACGGCGCATACTGGGCGATCTATGTCAATGATGAGTATGGCATGTACGGCGCCGATGCGCAGCCTGTCACCGATGGTGACGCGTTTAAACTGGTGTATGAAGGTGCCAGCGCGCAGTAACGAACCAGGCGGCGAGCCGATGCCGGAGCTGACGCAGGAGTCGATTCCGGAGCCAGTACAAAAAACCGCCCAGGAGCCGGCCAAGGAGGCAATGCATGAGCCCCTGCGCAAAGCCGATCAGACGGTCCGCAATATCGCGATCATGGGTGTGATGCTGGCGATCATCGAGGCCGGTAAGCACGCACTGGACTTCCTTCCGAATGTGGAGCTGGTGACCTTGTTTTTCATGCTGTTTACCAAGCATTTCGGAAAGAAGACCTACCTTGTCGCGGTGGCGTTTACGTTGATCGAAACCGCGATCTTCGGGATCCACAACTGGGTCGTCATGTACCTGTACATGTGGCCGGGGCTGATCACGATCGTGCTGATCCTTCGCAAAAAGGAAGTTGAAGTCTTCGCCTACTGCATGCTCGCGGCGGTATTCGGGCTGTTTTTCGGGCTGTTCTGCTCGATTCCGTATTATTTTATCGGAGGTCCGAAGGTCGGATTTGCCTGGTGGATCGCGGGAATTCCCTACGATCTGGTACACTGCGTGGCCAACTTTGTGATCAGCGTGGTGCTGTTCAAGCCGCTCGATATGGCGTTAACCAAGATCCGCCAGTCGCTGAAGATTGCGGATGCGTAACGGTTTCCAAAGTGTTTTCCGACTGAATTCACCGATTGAAACCAATTGAAACCAATTGAAAAGTTGATCTTGAGGAAAACTGATCCGACGGAAAGTCGATCCTAAGAAAACTAAATTTCAGCACGAAAAAAGGACCTGTGATTTTCACAGGCCCTTTTCATTTTCAATTGGTTTTGCAGGGCTTACGCCTTCTTCACCGTGAACACGGCGGTTTCACCGTTGATGTCCCACTCCTTGGAGATACCGTTCTCGACCGTGCCGGGAACGACCTCAAGAGCGAGGGTGACACCTGCGATCTGGTCCTTATTCGCTTCGATGATCTTGGCGAGCTTTTCGTTGTCGCCGTAGGCGAAGACGATGCGGTCGGTGACTTCGAAGTCGGAATCCTTACGCATGGTCTGGACCTTACTGATGACTTCGTTGACATAGCCTTCGGTGATAAGCTCGTCTGTCAGGTTGGTGTCGAGGGCGACCGTGTAGGGACCTTCAGCCTGAGTCACGAAGCCCGGAACCTGGCTCATCTCTTCGAGAACGTCTTCAGCGTACAGATCGACCGGCGCGCCGTCGAAATCGAAGTGGATCGGCTGGCCTGCTGCTAGTGCGGCATGGGCAGCGCGTCCGTCCGTGATCGCGGAGAGGGCGGTGCGGATCTTGCCGAGCAGCTTGCCGTATTTCGGACCGACCGTGCGCAGCTGCGGCTTGTAGGTGTAGTTGACGAAGGAAGCGGCATCCTTGGTGAAGACGACATCCTTAACGTTCAGCTCATCCTCGATGATCTCCTTGTAGTAATCCGCGAGCTCATCCTCGGCCTGGACATACATCTGGGCGAGCGGCTGGCGGTTCTTCAGGTTCGAAAGGTTGCGGCAGGCGCGGCCGAGGGTCGTGATCTTCAGGACCTCGTCCATGGCCTTCTCAAGGCCTTCGTCGATCATGGACTCATCCGCAACAGGATAATCGCACAGGTGCACGCTTTCCGGAGCAGCGGGATCGATGGAGCAGACAAGGTTGCGGTAGATATCCTCGGTCATGAACGGGATCATCGGCGCGGCAAGCTTGCAGACCGTGACAAGGCAGGTGTGCAGGGTCTTGTAAGCCGCGATCTTGTCCTTCTCCATGCCCTTGGCCCAGAAACGCTCACGGCCGCGGCGGACATACCAGTTGGAGAGATCGTCGACGAAGCTCTGCAGTGCGCGGGCCGCTTCGGGGATCATGTAATGATCCAGATCGTAGTCGGTCTCCTTTGCGGTGGAGTTCAGACGGCTCAGGATCCACTTGTCCATGACCGTCAGATCATCCTTGTTCAGCTCGTACTTTGTCGGGTCGAAGCTGTCGATGTTCGCGTACAGCACGTAGAACGCATAGGTGTTCCACAGCGGGCGCAGGAACTTACGCTGCGCTTCCTGAACGGCCTTACCGTGGAAGCGGTTCGGGAGCCACGGAGCGGAGTTGATGTAGAAATACCAGCGGATCGCGTCGGCACCGTATTCGCCGAGCGCCTGCATCGGGTCGACCGCGTTGCCCTTGGACTTGGACATCTTTTGTCCGTCTCCGTCAAGGACAAGACCGAGGACGATAACGTTCTCGTAGGAGGGCTCGTTGAAGAGCAGGGTGGACTCGGCCAGCAGGCTGTAGAACCAGCCGCGGGTCTGGTCAACGGCTTCGGAGATGAACTGTGCCGGGAACTGAGCCTTGAAGGTCTCTTCGTTCTCGAAGGGATAGTGATGCTGCGCGTAAGGCATCGCGCCGGAGTCAAACCAGCAGTCGATAACCTCGGGGACGCGGTGCATGATGCCCTTGCCGGTGCCTTTTTCCTTGCAGCACGGGCACTGGATCAGGATCTGATCGATGTAGGGGCGATGCAGCTCGACGTTGCAGGCTTCGCGGCTCGTATCACCGTAGGGAGAACCGAGCACTTCGCCGTCCTTCGGCCAGTTGATCGCTTTGTCCTTGAGCTCTTTGCGGGAGCCGACGACCTCGCGGTGACCGCAGTCTTCACACTCCCAGACGTTCAGAGGCGTGCCCCAGTAACGGTTGCGGGAGATGCCCCAATCCTGAATGTTCTCAAGCCAGTCGCCGAAACGGCCGGTACCGATGCTCTCGGGGATCCAGTTGATCTTCTTGTTGTTCGCAATCAGGTCATCCTTCACCGCGGTCATCTTGATGAACCAGGACTCGCGTGCGTAGTAGATCAGGGGCGTGTCGCAGCGCCAGCAATGCGGATAGCTGTGCTCGAACTTCGGAGCGTCGTAGAGCTTGCCGGTCGCTTCAAGATCCTGCAGAATGATCGGGTCAGCCTTCTTGACGAAGGTGCCGGCCCAGGGCGTTTCCTTGGTCATGTTGCCCTTGTCATCGACGAACTGAACAAAGGCGATATCGTACTTGCGGCCGACGCGCGCGTCATCTTCACCAAAGGCGGGAGCCTGATGAACGACGCCGGTACCGTCGGTCAGCGTGACATAATCGTCGCAGCAGACGAAGAACGCCTTCTTGTGCTGACGCTCAACGACCGGGACCTGGAAATCATAGAGCGGCTCGTATTCCTTGTACTCAAGGGTCTTGCCGGGGAAGGTCTCGAGAAGCTCATAGGCCGGCTTATCCTCGGTCTTGAGACGTCCGAGAACGGTGTCGAGGAGGGCCTCAGCCATGATGTAGGTGTAGCCGTCCGCGGCCTTGACCTTTGCGTAGGTCGACTCCGCGTTGACGCAGAGTGCCACGTTGGAGGGAAGGGTCCACGGGGTCGTCGTCCAGGCAAGGATGTAGGTATCTTCACCCTTCAGCTTGAAGCGGACGATCGCGGAACGCTCCTTGACGTCCTTGTAGCCCTGCGCAACCTCATGAGAGGAGAGCGGGGTACCGCAGCGCGGGCAGTAGGGAACGACCTTGTAGCCCTTGTAGAGAAGGCCCTTGTCGTAGATCGTCTTCAGAGCCCACCACTCGGACTCGATGAAATCGTCATGGTAGGTGACGTAAGGATTGTCCATGTCCGCCCAGAAACCGACCTTGCCGGAGAAATCCTCCCACATGCCCTTGTACTGCCAGACACTTTCCTTACACTGCTGGATGAACGGTGCGAGACCGTACTGCTCGATCTGCTCCTTGCCGTTGAGGCCGAGCTTTTTCTCAATCTCAAGCTCAACCGGCAGACCGTGGGTATCCCAGCCGGCCTTACGGGGCACCATGTGGCCCTTCATGGTCTGATAGCGCGGGATCATGTCCTTGATGACGCGGGTCAGAACATGGCCGATGTGCGGCTTGCCGTTAGCGGTCGGGGGACCGTCGTAGAACGTGAAGGTCGGCGCGTCCTTGCGCGCTTCGATGCTCTTCTCGAAGATCTTTTCGGTGTTCCAGAACTGGAGCACCTTTTCTTCTCTCTCGGTGAAATTCATGTCGGGAGATACTTTCCGGTACATAGAACCCTCCTTGCGATATATAGTTTCTTTTAGCATAGAAAGCCGCGTGAAAACAAAATAACCCTGCAGACCGATCGGTCTGCAGGGACGATTACATAAGCAGTCGTGGTACCACCCTGGTTGTGTCTTCAGCTTCCTCTAAAGCCTTTGCCGATAACGAGGCTAACCGTGCACCCTTACTTAAGAGCGGATGCGTGCGCGTGCGCACACCGCTTGATGTTCAGGGCGAAGCTCGGGAGTGATCGTCTACGGTTTCCGCTGCGGTCTT
>ONYR01000096.1 GCA_900322165.1 uncultured Eubacteriales bacterium | reverse complement strand
CGTTGGCAAATACTACGGGATCATGGAGCATAACGGCGATCCCACTCCTGATAAGCCTCTGAGCAAGCAGATGGATAGTGAGCTTTATGATTCGATCCGCAGCGGCAAGTATAGTGATTACGAATCGGCAAGAGTGGGCATGATCGGAGAAAAGACCGGTCAGTCTGCCGAAGAAGCAAAAAAGACCTATGACCAGCTTCATACATGGTTTGGCGGGAGTTGGGATCGTGCGGACACGGCTGCGATTGATCGCTACATAGATCAGGATGATGTGTATGACGGGCCGATTTATCGCGGCATGCACTTTTCCGAACAGGAATATTCTGGTTTCATGCAGGGATTGAAGCCGGGAGAGCGAATCAATATGCGTGGGATGAACTCTTCCTGGACCGACAATGAAGAAGTTGCCTATAACTTCTATCGCAACGGTGAACGCAAGGTAAAGATCACATGCCTCAAAAACCGCACGGCTGCTCCCGTTTCGCATTTGTCGGATAAGGGCGAAAACGAAGTGATTGCTCACAGCAAAGCGGAATGGACGGTTTTGAGCGTCAGCGAGGGTTCTGATTTCACTGAAATTAAGGTTGTGGAGACGGGATCATTTATGTCTGATCAGAAACGCGATGCCTTGAAAAAGAAAGGGTCAACACATGATGCGATGCCGGAGAAGGAAAGCTCCGGCTCTAAGCCGTTGTTTGAGCGCATGCAGGAACAACAGACGTTTATGTCTGTAGACCCAGAAAGCAAGGCTTTTGCCGATGAGCTCGAAAAGAAGTATCCAGGCGCCGCTTCTGTCTACAAAAGAAGCAGGACTGTTTCTTCCAAAGATGCCGATTTAACCGTATTCATTGATGACGATGATCCATTCGATGACGAGATTTGACAACAAAGTGTAGCGTCGCATCAAGGGTCCCGATTCGGGGCCCTTTTTCAATGGAGGTGACACCTTGCATAAACACGATATAATCCTTCGCGATCTGCTGCAGCGCACAGGCGGCAGTATTATTGAGCTTGCGAAGGTAATGGATTCTTCGCCTGATCCTGTTGAGAGAGCCGTTGCCCGTGGCGCGATCCTGGATGGCGGTAAGGGCTCCGGGAATTTCGGTCATAAAGGCAGACCGGGCCAGCGTGGCGGTTCTGGCGGTGGCGGTGGAGGTCTGAGCGCTGTATCTGGCGAAGCCAGGCGCGAAGGCCAAAAGCTGATGGACGTCAAGGCCAAAGGGTATAGTTTCAGGAGCAGCAAGGTTAAGCCATCAAAAGATGGGCGTGCGTCTTATGTGACAAAGGGAAAGGCTACCTCGAATCTGCCGAAGGGCTCCGGCTCGTCTGTGTTCGCTGAATCTGATCTACGCAAGGGGCCTCATTCGGTATTGAAATACATGGATGAAAATGGGCAGCTTACGCCAGAGCGAGAGAAGCTGCACGAAGAGACTATCAATGCTCTGTTTGAAGGGAAGAAGCCTGTCGGCCCGGGCGAAGAAAAGACGTTCTATGTTCTCGGCGGTGGCCCGGCATCCGGCAAGGGTTCGTTGACTGATCCCGCCTTCTCGAAGGACTTTGGCCTGCCGAGCAAGGAAGAATGTGCAACGATTGACCCTGACGAGATGAAAAAGGCAATCCCTGAATACTGGATCAAGAACAGAAAAGCCGGCGCCAACTTTGCCCATGAAGAATCGTCTACGCTTGCGAAGCGCGGCATGCAAGCCGCCTTTGAGAATGGTTTCAACTGCACTCTTGATGGAACAGGTGACGGTTCTGTTAAGAGTATGATGAAAAAGATCAAAGCAGCGCGCGATGCCGGCTATAAGGTCGAAGGGGCATATGTCACTGTTCCGACTGACGTTGCAATTCCGAGGGCAATGGCAAGAGCCGAAAGAACGGGCAGATACGTGCCTGAAGCTCAGCTGCGCAAGATTCACGCTGAAGTGTCTAAGGTGTTTCCGCAGATCGCATCGGAGTTTGACCATGTTACCCTTTATGATACGAGCGGGCCGAAGGGATCAAAGCCTGTACTGATTGCTGAATGCTATCGTGGTCAGGAAATTCAGGTAAAGAATCAGAAATTGTGGCAGTCTTTTTTAGATAAGGGCAAAGATTCTTAATAAAGCTGCTGACAAGCAAAAACGGGCATGTTATAATTGTACCGGAGGGGGTGATTGAGGTGCTGAAAGAAAGCACTGTTTCTGCTCTGCTTGGCGCGGCTATCGCCGAAGACCCGGATGTCTTTGGCGAGATGAATGAAGAAGAGCTCGCAACGTACAATTCTTTTGTCGAAGACCTGAAGAAAGCCAAAGAGAAATTTGGAGACAAGTTTGACGAGATGGAGATCGATATACCTTATTCTATGGGCGATGAGGATGATGACGAATAACGCCATCTGATCCAGACCACAATATAGCACGCTTCGGCGTGCTTTTTTCATGCCTTGAAAGGGGGTGCATACAACCGTGCTGTATTACGGTTCAAAACTTTCGGACAACATGCGATTGCGTGAGCCGGAAGGGTATCTGTACTGCCTGAATGTCCCGATTGCGAGAACAGGTAGTCAGAGGTACTTCCGCAAAGAGTTGGGCTTAGATGGTGACGGTGTTGTTGAGGTAGTCCGAGCGCCGGAAGAGGTATTCTCGACTGCGGCAATGGCATCGTTTGAAGGTCTGCCTGTGTGTGATGATCATCCGTTCGATGATGTGGACGCACGGAACGTCACGGCGTATGGCAAGGGCCATGTACAGAACGTCCGAAGGGGCAAGCCCCCGGAGGACGATTTGCTTTTTGGCGATCTCGTCATTACGCACAAAGACCTGATAGACCAGATCACGTCCGGGAAACGTGAGATTTCCTGCGGGTATCACTGCAATTATGAGGAAGGCCCGGACGGGAAGATTTATCAAAGGGCAATCCGCGGTAACCATGTGGCCGTTGTCGAGAACGGTCGCGCCGGCAACCGCGTTGCTATACGGGACTCTGCGCCCGATCATTTTTTAGAAAGGGGCTATCCGAAAATGGAAAAAGCCAAGAAGACTCCCTCCCTATTCGCGAGGGCGGTGGCAAAGTTCGTCCGCGATGCTGAACCCGATGAGGGTGCTATCGCGATTGACGAAATGCTCGAAAACGAGACGGCAGAAGCCGCTCCCGCCGCCGCTCCCGCCCCTGTCGCTCAGGGCGCAGCCGCGCGTAAAGACGCTGCCGCTCCCGTACCTGCCGCTGTGCCGCCTGTCCAGCAGCCGCAGCAGGACGATGATCCCATGATCACCGATCCCGCCGCTACCCAGGACGAAGGCGACCCGGTACAGACCGAAATCCTCGCTATCTTGCGTGAGCTTAAATCCGCGCTGGTGAAGCCGAAGGCCGAGCCGCTGGACGCGCTCGAGCAGGAGCTTCAGGGCGAGGAAAAGCCGCTGGACGCTGCCGAGGAAGAGATGTCCGTTGATCCTGAGCAGATTCAGGACGAGGACGAAGTAACGGAGACCGAGGAAGAGCCGACTACCGATGAGGACGTTCCCGAAGAGGAAAAGCCCACCACCGATTGCGGCACCAAGGACAGCCGCGCTGTTCTGCTCTCCGTGCTGAAAGACCTGAAGCCCGTGGTAGCGGCTCTGCCTCCCGCCCAGCGCAAGAAGGTGTCCGACAGCATGACCACCGCGATGCGTAAGGCTATCGGCATGAAGGCCAGCGATGGCAAGAATGCCCAGCTGCTCGCTCGCATGGCTGGCGGCAAGAAGGTCACCAAGGATCATGCTCCCAAGCAGGATGACTTCTCCGACTATGGCAAGCGCCTTGCCGAGAAGTACAATCCCCACTTCAAGAAGTAAGAAAGGAAGGTACAAACTATGCCCGGTATGGTTATCGGTAAATCCCTTCTGCGCGGCTTCTTCGGTAACGTGGCGCGTTCCATTGATACCATTATCGAAGCCTCTCAGAACAAGGAAGCGACCGCTCCCATTGCGTTCGGCGCTCCTGTTGTGCTCAATGCTGATGGTACTGGCGTGAAGAACTTCGGCAGCACCAATACTGCCGCTGACTTCGCCGGTATCGCTGTGCGCGAGGTCAAGACGGAAACCGTCTATGGCTCGAATGTCGCGCAGTATGACGCCAACGATGTCATGGACGTGCTGAAGCGCGGCTCCGTGATTGTCAAGTGCGTCAAGGATGCCACCGCGACCAATGATCCCGTCAAGGGCGGTGTTGTCTATATCCGTAAGGCGACCGGCGAGTTCGTGGCCGCTGCCGAGGGCACTTCCGGCGCGGACACCGTAGCGCTCGATAACGTGGTCTGGGGCCAGAACGGCGTGGACGCGAACGGCGCTGCTGAACTGGTTATCCTGAAGCGCGTTAAGTAATTTATCAAGGAGGTATAAGCTATGATTTCTGGCCTCGGCGCGAATCGGCGCACCATCGACAGCGGCATGCTGTTCCTGACCAAAGAGCTCGAAAAGCTGGACAACAGCATCCTCGAGCCGCTCACTTCCGTAACCTATGCCCGTGACATGCCTATCCGCTCCGGCGGCGGCATTGTCGAGGATATCCGTCAGATTGCCGTGAACTACGGCACCGCTGGCGCTTCCGAGGGCGAACAGTCCATCATGGGCGGTCAGACCAATAATATTCCGATCATGGAAGCTGACCTCTCTGAGGACCGCTGGAAGACCTGGATCTTCGCCGAAATCCTGAAGATCGGCTTCTTCGATGACATGAAGATGCAGAAGGTCGGTCGCTCTCTGCAGGAGATGCTGGACAACGGTATCCATCTGCACTATGACAAATACCTCGACAAGAACGTGTATGTCGGTCTGACCGCTCATGGCGGCACTGGCCTGATCAACAACGCGAATGTCGCGCGGTACACCGCTGATCCTCATACCGCTGGTGGCACTGATACCAACTGGAAGGACAAGACCCCGGATGAGATTCTGGCTGACGTGAACGCCGCGCAGCTCTATACGTGGTCGCAGTCTGAGTATGACGATTCCGGCATGGCGAACCATATCCTGGTCAGCCCCGAAGCGTTTACTCAGATCGTGCATCGTAAGGTCGGCGTGACGGGCGATAAGTCCATCCTGACCTACCTGCTCGAAAACAACCTCGGCAAGCAGCAGGGTCGCGATCTGGTCATCCTGCCCTGCCGCTGGTGCTCTGGCGCTGGCACGGGCGGTACTGACCGTATGGTCGCGTATGCCCACGATGAGAAGCGCATCCGTATGGATGTGACCCTGCCGCTGAAGCGCTGGATCACCGAACCGTCCACCAAGGACATGGCCTACCTGACCCCGTACTACGCGCAGTGGTCCGAGGTGCAGTTCCTGTACCTGTCCCCCGTGGTCTACGTGGACGGCATCTGATGAAAACCGTATGAGGGGTGAGGGTATAGCCCTCATCCCTCGCATTGATAGGAGGAAATGCTACTATGCTTAAAGTGTATGCGAAAGCGACCTTTGCCATTGGCAAGCCCGGCGATCTGGAAAAGCCTCTGCATGTCATCCATGCGAATCAGATTGACGCGGAAGTCCCGGACTGGGCAAATGATGATCTCACGTTCAAGAACGGCGTAAAGGCCGGTCTGATCGAGATCATCACGAACCGCGAGGAAGAGATCAAGGCCGAGCATAAGGCCGCTGATGCCGAGTCCAAAACCGGGCGCAGGAAAAAGGCGGTTGACGAGAAATG
>ONYR01000162.1 GCA_900322165.1 uncultured Eubacteriales bacterium | reverse complement strand
TTTGAAGGCCGCCTCTACGACAACGCCGTTGGCTCGTTTGATCTTGGCGAAGGCGAGCGCCAGCTCGATATTCTGGCCCATCTTGACGTCGTTCCGGCCGGCGAGGGCTGGACGGTGACCGATCCGTTTGAAGTCAAGCTGAAGGAAGGCCGCCTCTACGGACGCGGCACCGCCGATGATAAAGGTCCGGCTGTCGTCTCGCTCTGGGCGATGAAGTGTGTGCGCGATCTTGGCATTGATCTTTCCAAGCGGGTGCGCCTTGTTGTCGGGACGGATGAAGAGTGCGGCAGCGCCGATCTTCCGCATTACTATGCGGTCGAGCCGGAAGCTCCGATGACGTTCTCTCCGGACGCGGAATACCCGGTCATCAACATCGAAAAGGGAAGCCTTCATCCGGTCTTTTCCGCTTCGTGGGAAGAGGATAAGAACCTTCCGCGCGTTACCTATATGAAGGGCAGCCAGAAGGTCAACGTACTTCCCGGAAAAGCTTGGGCTGCGGTCGAAGGCCTTGACAAAGCGGTCATGGAGACCGTTGCCAAGAAAGTCACCGAAAAGACAAAGGTCAGCTATGAGCTCACCGAAGAGGACGGCCTCGTGAAGATCATGGCCGTAGGCTACGGAGCACACGCGGCCTCTCCCGAAAAGGGCATCAACGCGCTGACCGGTCTGATCGAATACCTGTGCGCACTTCCGCTGGCAGAGTCCGAAGCGGTTTCCAAACTGCGCAGTCTGAAGAAGCTGCTGCCTCACGGAGACAGTGCAGGACGCGCACTCGGCGTAGCGATGGAGGATGAACTGTCCGGTCCGCTGACCCTGACCTTCAGCATGATGGACTTCACGCTTACGGGCTTCAAGGCTCAGTTTGACAGCCGCTGCCCGATCTGTGCAACGAACGAAAACATGCGCGACGTGGCCTTCGAGGCCTTTGCCAAGGAAGGCATCACGATGGAGAAGGACGATATGAACCCGCCTCACCATGTGCCGGCGGATTCACCTCTCGTGAAGGAACTGCTTGCGGTTTATGAAGATTATACCGGACTGAAGGGCGAAGCGATCGCGATCGGCGGCGGAACCTATGTCCATCATTTAAAGAACGGTGTCGCGTTCGGATGCGCGATGCCCGGAACCGACAACAAAATGCACGGAGCCGATGAGTCGGCGGTCGTAGAAGAATTGATCCTTTCAGCGGAAATGTTTGCGCAGATCATCATCGATCTGTGCCGGTGATGGATATGGTAACACTTGGAATTGACCGGATCGGAGATTTCGGATCTCTGTTAAAAGGGAAAAAGATCGGCCTTATTACGAACTATTCAGGCGTGGACAGCCGTCTTGTGGATGATATGACGGCCTTCACTGAGGCCGGATACAAGGTCGTCAAGCTGTATACGCCCGAGCACGGACTGTACGGCTGGATGGACGGAGCGAAGGTAGAGAGCAGTGTGCATCCGGTTTACGGAACACCGATCATTTCACTCTACGGCGAGCGGACGAAGCCGACGGCGGAGGATCTTGCGGGGGTGGATCTGTTGGTCTACGACATTCAGGATGTCGGGATGCGCTACTACACCTATATCTACACGCTGGCGAACTGCCTGATGGCAGCCGCGGAGAGCAAGGTTCCGTTCCTGGTACTGGATCGTCCGAATCCGCTGGGAGATCTTGTCAGCGGCAACCGGATGGATCCGAAATATGACTGCTTTGTCGGTGCGCATCGGCTTGCGACGCGCTATGGCCTGACCGCAGCGGAGCTCGGGTATTACTTTGTGCATTTCTTTCATCTTGACCTGGAGTACATGGTCCTTCCGATGCTGAACTACCGGAAGGATATGAAATGGCCGCAGACCGGTCTCTGGTGGAATGTGCCGTCTCCGTCGATCCACACGTTCCAGTCCACGCTCTGCTATGTGGGCGGCTGCTTCTTCGAGGCGACCAACATCTCCGAAGGCCGCGGAACCGCGGAGCCGTTCCAGATGTACGGAGCACCGTTCATTGACATGGACAAGCTGATCCGCGAGCTGCGCCATCGCATCAGCGATCCGAATCTCGGCATGCGCAGCCGTGCGTTTGTGCCGTTCTGGTCGAAGCATGCCGGACAGACCTGCTTTGGCGTGGAGTTTATCCCGCTGAATGCGGAACTCAACTTCATGGAGCCGGCGCTCATTACGATGAAAACGATGCTGGAGATGTATCCGGATCAGTTTGAATTCCGTTCCTACGCAGACGTGTCGCGGCTGACTTCGCTTTCCGGCGATCTGAATACCGATCGGTACCTGAAGGGCGAACTGTCGCTTGGCGAGCTGATGGATGACTGGCGCGGTCAGTCGGAGGAGTTTGAGAAGGAAACCAGGGAGTTTCGTATCTATGGATAACGGCAAAATCAGCGTTCCGGTTGTGATCGGGATGGACGCGGGCGGCACCAAGACCAAGGTGGAGATCGCGGATCTTACCGGCAGCACGCTCGCAGTGTTTACCGGAGACGGGATGAACGTCAACAGCTTTTCCGAGGCGGAGTGTGAGGCTCATCTTGCTGCGATGCTTCAGGAAGCGATGGATCATCTGGAGAGCCGGGCTCAGATCCGGTCCGTTTCGGTCGGAATCGCCGGAATCTCCAATCCAAAGACCCAGGCGTTTCTCAAGAGGGGGATTCGATCCTTCGGCTTGGAGTTTGATCCGCTCGTGATGGGGGATCAGGAAGCCGCGCTTTACGGAGCGCACGGCGGGGCTGACGGCATTATCCTCATTGCCGGGACGGGCTCGATCGCCTACGGCATGCGGGGCGAAAACGGACTGCCGCGTTTTGCCAGGTCCGGCGGCTGGGGACATCTGATCGATGATGAGGGCTCCGGCTATGCGATCGGGCGCGACGTGCTTTCGATGGTGGTGCGGGCGGAGGATCACCGGATCCCTGCCACGTGCCTGAGAGAAGCCGTGTTTGAGCGTCTTGGCATTGCATCCGTGAAAGAGTTGATCTCGTTTGTCTACAGTCCTTCGACCGGCAAAAAGGAGATCGCAGCGCTGGCTCCGCTGATTATGATGGCTTATGAAAAAGGGGAACCCGCGGCCGCGGCCGTGCTTGACAAGGCGGCGGATGAGCTCTCGAAAAACGTCCTTTCGGTGGCGCAGCAGCTGGAGCTTGCTAACCCGTCCCTCTGCCTTTTCGGCGGAGTGCTGACGAAGAATGCCGTGCTGAGAGAGAAGCTCGAGCAAAGACTTGCGGAGAAGCTGCCGGGACTGACAGTGAAAGAACCGATGTTTGACGCAGCTCACGGCGCGGTGATCGCGGCCCTTCAGCACGCGGCGGAATAAGATAAAGGAGTAAAGGATCATGAAACTGGGAACGACAGAGCAGAGAAACCCGGATTCGATGAATATCGATCTGATGAATGCGGAAGAGATCGTTCGCGTTATCAATAATGAAGACAAAAAGATCGCCGGAGCGATCGAAAAAGCGCTTCCTGAGATCGCCCAGGCCGTCGATCTGATCGTGGAAAAGATCCGCTCAGGCGGACGGCTTGTCTATGTCGGCGCGGGCACCTCGGGACGTCTTGGTGTGCTCGATGCGGCGGAGTGCATCCCGACCTACAGTTCCGACCGTGTTGTCGGCATTTTGGCCGGCGGTCCGGATGCGATGTTTGTCGCGAAGGAAGGAGCGGAGGACAGCAAAGAGCTTGCCGTTCAGCAGCTGAAAGAGATCGGCTTTTCGGAAAACGATGTTGTCTGCGGTATCGCTGCCAGCGGACGCACGCCGTTTGTCATCGGTGCGTTTGAATATGCCCATGAGCTGGGAACAAAGGCGATCGCGGTCGTCAATAATGCGGATTCTGCAGTCGCGAAGGCAGCGGATGTTGCAATCGTGGCCGTTGTCGGGCCGGAGGTCGTGACCGGATCAACGCGCATGAAGGCCGGCACCGCGGATAAGATGATCCTCAACATGCTTTCGACGGCTTCGATGATCCGTCTTGGAAAGGTCTATTCCAACCTGATGGTGGATCTGAAGGTCTCGAATATCAAATTGGTCGACCGGGCGGAGCGCATCGTCGCGATGATCGCCGAGGTGGATCAGGCGGACGCGTCCCGCGTGCTCAGCAGCTGCGGGGATGTCAAGACCGCGATCGTCATGATCAAGTGCGGCGTTGATGAGGATCTGGCACGACAGCTGCTTGCCAAAAATGAAGGGATCGTCGGAAAGGTTTTCGAAAGCCTCGGAATCAAGGCAGCCCGCTAAAAGCGCGAAATCAGGCTTTTTTAACAACCTTTACAAACAAAACCCAAAGCCTAAGGGAAGATATTTTCCTTGACTTTTTGCGTGAAACGTAATAACATATGAATGTTAGTTTTGTTTTAACGTAACTGCTCAAGCTCCGAGTTTTGGCGGAGCAGTTTGGAGAGCTTGCTCTCCAAAACTGCTCGGACAAAAGACGGTGCCCCTAATGAGCCCCTTTTTTGTGTCCTTGTTAGCATTGAATACAAGGAAAAAGGGGCGAATGTGAGGGGCAGACTGAGCCGTTGCCATTCAGACTAATAACTGAATAAACCTATACCTGCTGCTCCCGTAGCAGTGGGTTGTCTCGTCGTATGTCTTTTTACAGTGACGAGCTTGAACCATGAAAACTGAATAAAGGAGGTGTATGTCTTGGACCCAATCATTCTGATTGTTACGATTATCGTGGCTCTCGCTTTGATTGTCGTAGCGTTCATGCTGGGTATCCAATACCGTAAGAAGGTTGCGGAAGCACAGCTCGGCGCTGC
>ONYR01000062.1 GCA_900322165.1 uncultured Eubacteriales bacterium | reverse complement strand
GAGATGAGTCTTTTTATTTCGATGGAGGGGCCGGACGGGTCCGGAAAAACGCTGCAGATGGATCTGCTTGAGAAGGCTCTTGCAGAGCGTGGTCTGTCGGTTTTGAGAAGCCGCGAGCCGGGCGGAACCGTGATTGGGGAAAAGATCCGGGATGTGATTCTCGATCCCTCCGGAAAAGAGATGGATCCCGTTACCGAAGCTTACCTGTACGCTGCCTCCCGCGCACAGCATGTGGCGGAGAAGATCCGGCCGGCTCTTGAGGCAGGCAAGGTCGTGCTGCTTGACCGCTTTGTTGATTCCAGTCTTGTTTATCAGGGGATCGGCCGCGGTCTTGGGATCGACTATGTCTGGGAGCTGAATCGTTTCGCGACCGGCGGACTTCTTCCCGATGTGACATTTATGGTTTACATCGATTACGAAGAAGGCCTGCGCCGCAAGCGGCTTCAGACCGGCCACACGCTTGACCGTCTGGAACAGGAAAAAGAAGCGTTCCACCGTCAGGTGAATGAAGGCTATCTTGAGCTTGCGCGCCGTTTTCCGGAGCGGATCCGCCTGATCGATGGGGCTCGGGATGTTGAAACCGTACACAAAGACATATGGCAGCAGACGCTCGCGCTTCTTGAGCGCTGAGATCCGCGTGCCTTCTATAATTGAAAGAGAGGAGATGTCACCATGAAACTCGTTCTTGCCATTATCCATGATGAGGATGCCCAGAAGCTGACAACTGCGCTGAACCGCAACAATTTCCGCGTCACGAAGCTGGCTTCGACCGGTGGCTTCCTGCGCGTCGGCAACACGACGATGCTGATCGGCTGCGAAGAGGAGAAGCTTGATCTTGTACTGAATACGATCCACGACAAGTGCCGTACCACCAAGCAGATGACGATCGCTAACCAGCCCTATACCACGACTGCGGAGGGTTATATTCCCTATCCGATCGAGGTAACGGCCGGCGGTGCAACGGTCTTCGTGCTTGACGTTGAACAGTTCCACAAGTTCTGAGGTTTTCCGTGAGTAATTTCCGTGATGTGATCGGACACGACTCAGCCATCCGGCACCTGAAAAGGGCGCTTCAAGATGGTCTGGTTTCCCATGCCTACATAATAGAAGGACCTAAGGGCGTCGGTAAAAGAACGCTAGCCGACGCTTTTATCCATGCCCTGCTGTGCGAAAACCCACACGCTGACGCTGATGGGGTCGATTCGTGCGGGACGTGCGACAACTGCGTGCTCCTGGACCATGGCAATCACCCCGACGTCATTTACCTGCGCCCGGAGGAAGGCAAAAAGGCCATCTCCGTTCAGCAGATCCGCGCCGGGCTTGTCAGCGATATCGAGGTGTATCCTTACCGCTCCGCCAGCAAGGTCTATGTCATTGAAAACGCGGATCAGCTTGGCATTCCCGCGCAGAACGCGATGCTGAAAACGATCGAGGAGCCTCCGGCTTATGCCGTGGTACTGCTGCTTTGCGAAAACGCGGCTTCGCTTCTGCCAACGATCCTTTCGCGCTGCGTCAAAATATCGTTGCAGCCGCTTCCCGGTGAGCTTGTCGAAACAGCGCTCACCTCTCGCGGGATCTCCCGTGAAGATGCCGGTATCTACGCCTCGTTCGCGCAGGGATGCCTTGGGCAGGCGCTCGCGCTTTCACAGGACGAGAACTTCGCCTCGCTTCGGAGCGATCTTTTCACGTTTCTCGGCAAGATCCCCCATGCTTCACCGCTTGATGTGCTGAAGGGAGCCTCGCTTTTTTCCGACTACAAGGCTTCCGAGGACACGATCTTTGATCTGCTGGAGATCTGGCAGCGGGATGTCAGTGTGTTCCATGAGACCGGCGATGCCTCGCTGCTTCTCTGCCGCGACCATGCAGATGACATCAAGGCCGTCTCGGCCTACTACACTTCCGATAAGATCGCTCGGATCGGCGCTTCGATCCGGGACATCCGAAAGAAAATGAAACAGAACGCTAATCCGGGGCTCGCGATCGATTGCCTCATGATCAGCTTGCAATAAAGACAGACAGAAGGAGTTTAGATTTGACAACTGTGATCGGTGTGCGCTTCCGCCACGGCGGGCGCATGTATTATTTTAATCCGGGTCCCTACCCGCTTCACAAGGGTGACTATGTCATCGTCGAAACATCCCGCGGCGTCGAGTACGGCCTTGTCGTCACTGAGCCACGCCTTGCCTCCGATGAGGACATCGTTCCTCCGCTGCGCACGGTGCTGCGCAAAGCCACCGAGCAGGATCAGGCCGCTTACAGCCGCAATCTTGCCGCCGAGAAGGATGCGTTTGCGATCTGCCAGCAGAAGATCAAGGACCATGAACTGGAAATGAAACTTCTCGACGCGGAATACACCTTTGACGGCCGCAAGATTCTCTTCTACTTTACCGCGGACGGGCGCGTCGATTTCCGTGACCTTGTCAAGGACCTTGCCACCTCGTTCCACACCCGCATCGAGCTTCGCCAGATCGGTGTCCGTGACGAGACCCGCATGGGCGGCGGCATCGGCATCTGCGGACGGCCGTATTGCTGCCACACCTTCCTTTCCGATTTCGCACCGGTCTCGATCAAGATGGCCAAGGATCAGAACCTTTCGCTTAACCCGACGAAGATCTCCGGTACCTGCGGAAGACTGATGTGCTGCCTGCGCTACGAGGAATCCACCTACGAAGAGCTTACCAAGAACCTTCCCAGCGAAGGCGACAGTGTTGAAACGCCTTCCGGCGTCGGTGAAGTGCTTCACGTCAACGTGCTGAGACAGCTTGTCAAGGTCGGTGTTGCGCAGGACAAAGGTGATGTCCTGATTAAAGAGTTCCCGCTTGATGAGATCCGCATCGTGCGCCACAAACAGCGCCGCCAAAGCACCGCCGACGACCTTGACGAGGGCGATCGAAAAGAGCTGAAGCAGCTGGAAAAAGCGACCGACTAACATTCGTCAATCTCTACCGCAGCGCTCCTTTACCTTACGGCACTGCGGTTTTATTTTGGCTCGCGGCGGTGAACCGGTTCAAACCAGGTTGCTGCCGCTTAGCAGGCAGGACTATTGATTAGGAGGGTTCTCATGGAGCGCGTGGATGATCTGATGCGCGGAGGATTTCAGCTGATTCAGGACCCGGATCGGTTCTGTTTCGGAACCGATGCCGTGCTATTGAGCGATTTTGCCAAAGCCTCCGGGCGCGAGAAGGTGCTTGATCTGTGCGCCGGCAGCGGGGTTGTCTCGCTGCTGATGCTGGCACGCTATCCTTCCGCTTCCTATACCGCGCTGGAGATTCAGCCGGAGCTGGCGGACATGGCCAGGCGCTCGGCCCAGCTCAATCACGTGGAGGACAAAGTCCGGGTGATCGAAGGGGATCTGAAGGAGATACGCTCTCTTGTCGATCCCGGTTCGTTTGACGTGGTGACCGTGAATCCGCCCTACATGGCCGGGCAAGGCCTGCAAAACGAGTCCGAGTCCGTCCGGATCGCCCGCCACGAGGTTGCCTGCACGCTACAGGATGTGGTCGACGCGGCTAGTTACGCGCTGAAATATCACGGGCGTCTTTACATGGTCCACAAGCCGGAGCGCCTTGCCGAGATTTTAACCGCGCTCACGCTCGCCCGGCTTGAACCCAAGCTGATACGCCTTGTGCAGCCGTTCGAAGGCAAAGAGCCGACGCAGGTACTTGTCATGGCCTCACTCGGCGGCGGCAAAGGCATGCGCGTTCTTCCTCCGCTGATTACCTACCGCGCCCCCGGCGTGTACACCGATGAGATGCTCGCGGTGTACGGAGACGATGGGCATGTACATAACAAATGACTTTTTGAGGGACATTTTCCATGAATCTTACGGATGACGAGCGGCGCATGCTGCTCCACGAGCTGCTGAACATGGGCGAAAACATGCTGAGCTGCGGCGGCGAGGTGAGCCGCGTCGAGGAGACACTCTCCCTCATGGGCAAGGCCTACGGGGCGGAGCGCACCAACGTTTTCTGCATCACCTCGAGCATGGTTTTGACCATTCAGTTCCCGATTCGGCAGGAGCTGACCCAGACAAGACGGCTTTCGCTTGGCGCGAACGACTTTGTCAAGCTCGAGCGCTACAATGATCTGAGCCGCCACTGCTGTGAAAAGCCCTTGCCCGTTAAGGAGCTGCGCGAGCGGATCCAGGAGATCGAGAGCCGCACCTACTCACGGCCGGTCTTTTACGGTGGGAGCGCTCTTGGCGCGTTTGCCTTTGCAATGTTTTTCGGGGGTACGCTCTGGGACGGCCTCGCGGCCGCGCTTTTAGGGCTGTTTGTTTGCTTTCTGCAGGAAAAGCTGCCCCGCTATTCTTCGGGACGGTTCATCTATAACCTCCTGATCTCCCTTGCCACCGCGTTGGTGATCGGGTCGATCTGTCACTTT
>ONYR01000017.1 GCA_900322165.1 uncultured Eubacteriales bacterium | reverse complement strand
TGTCGTACGGGGACCAGATGCTGATGTACGGATCCTGAACGATCAAAGGAATACTCGGTAAACGATCCATGGCTAAGCCTCCTGAATAATGTTTGTTTCAGTATACTACGAAGACGGATTGATTTCATATCTTTCTATCATCAGTCACCAAAAAGGGAGTGTGTGTTCACACTCCCTCTTGTTTATTGAATCTCAAAGCTCTTGAAATCGACCTTTCCGCTGCCTTCGTAGGTGAAATACAGCGGAGCGGTGCCTTCCTGTGAGGCAAACGCGCCTTCGAAGTTCATCCATCCGCCGCAGGGCTTGACTGCCACTTCGGCCGCTGGCTTTCCGCCGCGCTCGGTCGAGACCTTCAGAACGCCTTCACCGCTCGCGCGCACCATCACCTTCAGGCTGCTCTCGGTACCGTCAAAAGCAAAATATTTAAAGCCGCACCATGCACCGTCCTGCATGTTCGCGATGTACTGATCACCGTTCTCTTCGCGATCGACGCCGCTCTGAGTGAAGTACGGAAGGAGCATCTTTTTGTCCTTCTTTTTCGCTTCATCGCTCTTTACCATGCCGTTTTTACCGCTCAGGTTACAGGCGATCCGCGCCTCATAGCAGCCCTTGCCGACAAGCGGGCCGTTGTTGAGGCCGCACGAGGTCACCTCGACCTGCGGGATCGAACCGTCCTCAAGGATCGTGATCTTCTCGGCGCAAGCCTGACGCGAGCACTTGATCCGGTTCGTCTGGCGATGGTAGAAAATGTACCACTGCCCGTTCACACAGACCATGCCGCCGTGCGTGTTGCCGGTGTAGTTCAGAGGCATCTCGTTGCCCTTGTAGCCGATGTCTGCGATCGAAACCAGCGTGCCGCCGTAGTGGAATCCTTCCGTCGGCTTGTCGCTCACGGCATAGTTGAGCTCGTGGCTCAGAACGGAGGAGTACACATAGTAGTACTTTCCGTTGATCTTGCGGATCGAGCTTGCCTCAAAGAAACCATGCCCGTCGTACTCGGTTCCCTTCGCCTCGACCGGGCCGGGCACGATCTTATGCTCGCCGCCGCGGACCGTCACCATGTCGCTCTCGAGCTCGAGGCAGACGGACTCCTCCAGGCGGTTGCCGCGCATCTTCATGACCGTTTTCATAAAACCAGGCGCCGGGGAATGACCGACGTAAAGGTAGATCTTCCCGTCATCATCGACAAGAACACCGGGATCGAAGGCAAAGCTGTCGCCCTTCTTCTCGCCCCACGGGGTTCCGTCTTCATGATGGACGCAGCCGTAGTATTCAAACGGACCGACCGGGCTGTCCGCGACCGCCACGCAGGTGCAGGTCAGCACATGGAGCTGATAGTACAGATAGTACCGGCCGTCCGGGCCCTGAACGCAATCCGGCGCGCACATGTGCATCTTGCCGTCCTTGTTGCGCGGATCCTGATCCTTGCGGTAGATCACGCCCTCAAAACGCCAGTCGGAAAGATCCGACGTCGGCGCGGACCAGCAGACATAGTCGCCTAAACAGAAATCGGCACCGTCAAACAGATCGTGACTGCCGTAGATATACAGCCGGTCGCCGAATACGCGCGGCTCTCCGTCCGGGACATATTCATAGCTTGGAAGATACGGATTAAAAGCTTGCCTCATACATGTGCTCCCTTCATTGCCTTCAGCACAAGCGCGATCGTGTAGCGCGCATTGTCTCGTAATACGTCTTCCGATAGAGTACCGCTTTTTACTGCTTTCCGCAAGATTTTTGTATATTTTCCGCCGCCCTCGGTCAGCCAGTTTCCGCCGAGCCTCTTTCTTCGTGACCGCGTATCTCTTTATCAAGCAACTGTTTTTGAATAATCGATTGTATTTTACCTTGTCTTATTGTACGCTAATGCTGTCTCGACCCTGTCCGTTACACCAACAAGGAGGCTCCTATGAAGACTTTTCGAATTGCGATCGTCGGTGCCGGTGTCTGGGGAGATACCCACGCGGCCATTTACAAAGAACATCCGATGGTGGATCCTGTCGCGATCTGCGACAAAAACGAAGCTCGCGCCAAAGCGCTGGCGGAGAAATACGGTCTCGGCAAGGTCTACACCGATGTCGATGACATGCTCGCGGACGGCGATTTCGAGGCCGTCTCCATTGTCACGCCGGACTTTCTGCACGCGGATATCGCGGTCAAGTGCGCGAACGCCGGGAAACACCTTCTGGTTGAAAAGCCGCTCGCGACAACGCGCGAGGACGTGTTTCGCATCTATGAAGCAGTTCAGAAAAACGGTGTCCGCTGCATGGTCGACCTGCACAACCGCTGGAGTCCTCCGTTCGCTGAGGCTCACCGCCTGATCGAGGAAGGCGCGCTCGGCACGCTTCGCAACGCGTACTTCCGCCTCAATGACATCAAGTGGGTCGCGACGGACATGCTCCCTTGGGCTGCTTCCTCTTCGATCCTCTGGTTCCTTGGCAGCCACAGCTTTGACACGCTCCAGTGGCTCTTCCACGACCGTGTCAAACGCGTCTACACGGTCTCCAACCGCGGGGTTCTCGACTCGCTCGGGGTCGAAACCGAGGACACCTTCCTCTCCACGCTCGAATTTGAGCATGGCGGCATCGCTCAGATGGAGAACGGCTGGATCACGCCGAACGCGAACCCGTGCGTGAACGATATCAAGTGCAATCTCACCGGCGACAAGGCCATGATCGCGATCGACGCAAGCAACCACAACCTGATCCAGTTCTACTCCGACGATACGGTCACCGTCCCGGACATCATCGTCCGCAACCGCATCCACGGGCGCGTGAAGGGCTTTGCTTACGAGAGCATCCGCAGCTTCGTCGACAAGCTTGCCACCGGCGAGCCGTTCGAGGTCAGCCTTGAGGACGCCGCCCGCACCTCCCTCGCGATCCTCGCGATCATGGAATCCGCCAAAACCAGAATGCCGGTCGAGATCGACTACGGCCCGCTGGCTTGATCATGGCAGAATCGAGGTGACGATGATGGAACGTCTGCAGCATCTGCCCTCCCCCCTTGGGATGCCTCGGGAGGAGATCGTTTCGCTCCTTCAAAAGGAGGAATACGGGTTTCTGCCACCAAAGCCAGAAGCGATAAGCGTCCGCGAGATCGAGCGGGATGAGCGTTTCGGCGGCGGCAAGGCGGTTTTGAAGACGCTTGAAATGACGCTCGCTACAGAAAACGGCTCCTTTTCCTTCCCGCTCTTCTATGCTGCGCCAACGTCGGGCGGTCCGTTTCCGCTTATCATCCACATCAACTTCCGCCCGGATTCTCCGGATCTGTTCATGCCGACGGAGGAACTGACCGACAATGGCTATGCGGTCCTTTCCTTCGGCTACGAAACGGTCACTTCCGATAATGATGATTTCACAAACGGTCTGGCCGGTGTCATTTTCAGGAACGGCCACACCGCGGCGGATTGCGGCAAGATCGCGCTGTGGGCATGGACCACCCTCTGCGTCTTTGATTACGCCCTGACACTCCCCGAAATTCAGAAAGACCGCATCTCTCTGGCCGGTCACAGCCGGCTCGGAAAGACGGTGCTTCTGGCGGGCAGCCTGGAGCCGCGTGTCTCCTGCGTTTTTGCCAACGCTTCCGGAACCAGCGGCGCAGCCCTGTTTAGAGGCAATACCGTGGAAAGGCTCAAAGTGTTAGCCGATGTACGTCCTTACTGGTTTACCGGGAACTATCAGCACTATGCTGACCGCGAGGAAGCGCTCCCCTTCGACCAGCACTTTCTTCTTGCGGCCAATGCGCCTCACCGCGTTTTCCTGACCAGTGCGATCGATGATGAATGGTCCGATTATGAGAGTGAGTACCTCTCCGCGATCGCCGCAAGCAGTTACTATGAAGCGGCCGGTCTTCCGGGCTTTGTTCATCCGGATCGGATGATTCAGGCGGGTGAATGTCTCGGAAGCGGCATGATCGGCATGTTCGTCCGTCCCGGCCGTCATTTCCTAAGCCGCGATGACTGGCATGCGTTTATGGCTTTTGAAAAGGGATGAAAACAGAAAACCGCGTGACTATTATTCGCAGTCACGCGGTTTTTTGCAAAAAAAGAATGGAGTATACGAGACTCGAACTCGTGGCCTCTTGAATGCCATTCAAGCGCGCTCCCAACTGCGCCAATACCCCAAAGCACGAATTATGATAACAGATTTACTCTCTCTTGTCAATGTTTGTTACCAAAACTGTAAAAACATTGCTAAAACTTTACGTTGCCGGTGGAAAATATTAAGTTCTTAAGAATTTCTTCATAATTTCGCCGGACTCTATTGAGATTCTGCCTTCAATCGCTTATAATATATTGAGTTGACATCAGATCATCTGATATCGATTATTACGTTCGTTTGAAACCATGACATTCATAAGAATGTTTAATACTTCAACCCGATGGAGGTTTGTTATGAGAAAAGACGGTGTCAGACTTAAACACGCGGATCCAATGTATACGGTTGCGGCCTATATTATGGAAGATCGCAACGATGCCTGCAATTCTGTAGAATTTTTCATCCCCGTTGTTCCACTCAACGAATACATCCGTGAGAAGAAGCACGAGGGCATCGAGATCTCCCATCTGGCGATTTTCATTGCCGCGTATGTCCGTACCGTTGCGGAATTCCCGGAAATGAATCGTTTTATCGTCGATTCCAAAGTCTATGCCCGCAAAGGCATTCAGGTCGGAATGGTTGTCCTTAAGCCGGCCGGCGGACATACCATGAGCAAGATGTATTTCGATCCGGCGGATGACATTATGAAGGTCAACCAGACACTGCTTGACTATGTCACGGAAAACCGTGAACAAGGCGACAACAACGCGACGGATAAGATTATCTCGACGCTTCTCAGCATTCCCGGACTGGTTCGTTTCGGTGTCAAGTTCCTGAAGTGGTGGGATAAAAAATTCGGTCTTCCTGAAGCCATTATCAAAGCCAGCCCGATGCATGAATCCATGGTTATTACAAACCTTGCCAGCATCGGCATGAACCACATCTATCATCACATCTACAATTTCGGTACCGTCGGCCAGGTTGTCGCCATGGGCAACCTTCGCAATATGCCGAAGCGCTCCATCGGCGCAACCGGTTTCGAGCGCTGCATCCCGGTCGGTGTTGTCACTGACGAGCGCATCGCGGACGGCTCATACTACGCCAAAGCCTTCCGCCGCATGGAGACCTATCTCAAGGATCCTCATCTCCTCGAAGGAGAGCCGAAGGTTTGCATTCGTGAGTGGGAACTCGATAATATATAATTGCTCCGCAATTATATATTATCGAGGCAAGAATTGCCCGATGGGCAATTCTTGCGGGTTTCGCAAGTTTTGCGGGGCAATAAAATGTTCTTGAGTGCTACTGCAAGTTTTCTTGCGGGGTATCGCAAGTTCAATTTCAGCTACAATAAACAAGGCAAGGACTGCTGTGTGCAGTTCTTGCCTTTTGTTTTGGGATTTTTCTTATTTTCGGGTGGCTTATTCGTATTTAGGCGTGCTCCAGGGACGGAGGAACGCCTATAATCATCTCAGTCCTTACAATCACGATTATGAGATTACTTCCGAAGCAGAAATGCCCGTCCGTTTAACACTTGTTTTGGGTAATCTAATCTCATCTCTAAAAAAGACTTAACTGAGACTACAGCCGCAAAAATTACCCGGTACATATTTTGCAGCTGTTAATAATTACGCAGTGCTAACTTTTGCAAGACGGAATTGCCGATCGTCTCAAAAGCACTCAATCTCCTTTTGAGATGATTCTGGTTTTTGCGCGGTTGTAACTGAGGTTTGCGATATCTTACGCGAGTAATCTTATTTCGAGAAAACTGCCGGAAAAGATGATTTTAGGCAAAACACACACCCATCAGCGACTTCAACAACACCCAAACAACGTCGTTTTACTTCCCTACGGTGACTTCCACTTCGCCGCTGACGGTTTGGATTTCGATACTGACCGCCCCATTGCCCGAAGTCAGTATACCGTTTCCCCGAGCCGTGCCTTCCGGTGTTGTCAGTTTTCCGCTCACACTTTCGATCTCAGCCGTATACCC
>ONYR01000131.1 GCA_900322165.1 uncultured Eubacteriales bacterium | reverse complement strand
CTCCCGGACGCAGTATTTCTTTACCGCGCGTTCGGAGCGGAGGTCTCGCTTGACAGGCTCGAGAAAGAGCTGCTTGAGAAGGGCATTCCGGCAGCGCTGCCAAGGATCGGAGCGGACGGAAGCATGGTCTTCCACCGCTTTCATGAAGGTGATGCGCTGGTGAGGCATGCGTTCGGGATGGAAGAGCCGCTGGAGAGCGCGCCGGTCATGGAAGCAAGCGAGCGGACCTTTATCATCGTGCCCGGGCTGGCCTTTGACCGGACAGGTGCAAGGCTCGGCTACGGAGGCGGGTTTTATGATCGGTATCTGTCCGCACACCCGCAGGCAAAAACGGTGATGGCGGCGTTTGCCGTGCAGGAGACGGATCAGGTGCCGAGCGATATCCATGACCGATGGATGGACGCGGTGGTGACGGAAAAAGAATTGGTGAGGATAGATTCATGATTGCATATGTGAAAGGAACGCTGGAGATCATTGAGACCGATGCGGCCGTGGTGGACGTGCACGGGGTCGGCTACCGGGTCTTTACGCCGATCAATGAAAAGCTGATCCGGATCGGGATCGGCGGCGATATCCAGCTTTATACGTATATGAGCGTTCGCGAGGACGCGCAGGTGCTTTACGGTTTCCTTGAAACCGAGACATTGGAGCTGTTCAAGCTCCTGATCTCCGTGACCGGTGTCGGCCCGAAGCTCGGACTGCAGATTCTCTCGGCCGTGAGCGCGAAGGACCTCACGCTTGCGATCATCCGCGACGACAAGAAAGCCCTGACAAAGGTGCCCGGGATCGGCGCGAAGACCGCGGCAAGGATCGTGCTGGACCTGAAAGACAAGGTCCATGCAGCACCCGGCGGAGACGTCGAAGCGGATCTGCCGATCGCAGCACCCGCCATGCAGAACGGACCGGCCCAGGAGGCCATGATGGCCCTGACCGCGCTCGGCTACAGCCAGAGCGAGGCGGAGCGAGCCGTGTCGAAGGTAGCGGCGGAAGGCATGAGCGTGGAAGAGATACTGCGCCAGAGCTTGAAACAACTTTACTGAGCGCATCGGAGGATAGATTATGTTGGATCTGGAAGAGCGGCTTGAAAATTTCAGCCGCCTGGTCGATACCAAAGCACGGCAGGAGGAGAAGGAGAACGAGAAAAGCCTTCGTCCGCGCACGTTTGACGACTATATCGGTCAGACCGAGATGAAGGAAAACCTGAAGATCTTCATCTCCGCTGCCAAGAAGAGAAAAGAGCCCCTGGACCATCTGCTGTTCTACGGCCCGCCGGGACTGGGAAAAACCTCGATGGCTATGCTGATCGCGAGCGAGATGGGCGTCAACATCAAAACGACGACCGGCCCCGCGATCGAGCGCCCGGGTGACATGGCCGCGATCTTAAACAATCTCAGCGAAGGAGACGTCCTGTTCATCGATGAGATCCACCGACTGAACCGTCAGGTTGAGGAGGTGCTGTATCCGGCGATGGAGGATTTCGTTGTCGATATCGTGATCGGAAAGGGACCGCAGGCAAAGTCGATCCGGCTTGACATTCCGCGGTTCACCCTCATCGGAGCCACTACGCGTGCGGGTCTGCTCTCAGCACCGCTGCGCGACCGTTTTGGCATGGTCAACCATCTGGAGTTCTACAAGGATGAAGAGCTCGCGAAGATCGTGATGAATTCCGCGAAGGTGCTGAAGGTCGAGATCGATCGTGACGGAGCCCTGGAGATCGCGAGACGTTCCCGCGGAACGCCGAGACTGGCGAACCGTCTGCTGCGCCGCGTCCGTGACTTCGCAGAGGTAAGATATGACGGAAAGATCGATCAGGAAGTCGCGGATACCGCGCTTGACCTGCTGAAGGTCGATCCGAACGGCCTGGATACGGTGGACCGCAAGATGCTCACCACGATGATGGATCTTTACGGCGGCGGCCCGGTTGGCATTGAGACGATCGCGGCGTCGATCGGTGAAGATGCGGGCACGATCGAGGATGTGTGCGAGCCTTACCTGATGCAGAAGGGCTTTTTGCAGCGCACCCCCAGAGGCCGCATGGTTACGGATTTCTGCCGTGAATATTTCCACTATCCGCTTCCGAGTGGATCCGGAAAGATGAAGAATAAGGGAAACGCCGATCAACTTTCCCTGCAATGAGGTTATGATGAGACACATCCCTGAGATACTATCGCCGGCGGGCGATCTTACCTGCCTGAAGGCTGCTGTTTGTGAAGGCGCGGATGCTGTCTATTTCGGCGGGGAGGCCTTCAACGCAAGGCGCAGTGCGCACAATTTCAGCCTTGAAGATATCAAAGAAGCGATCCGGCTTTGCTCGCTGTATGGGGTTAAAACCAATTTCACGTTAAATACATTGATCAAGGAGACCGAGTGGCCGGAGCTTTGTTCCTATTTGGACGAGGTGGCCGGGCTTGGTCTTGATGCGTTTATCATTCAGGACCTTGGCGTCGCGGCCGCGCTGGCAGCGAGGCTGAAGGATCGGTATCCGTCGGTCGCGCTCCACGCGAGCACGCAGATGGCCGTGGAGGATCTGAATGGAGTTCGTTTTCTGACGGACCTTGGCTTCAGCCGTGTCGTGCTGGCTCGCGAGGTCTCGATCGAAGAGATCCGCAGGATCAAGGAAGCGTGCGATACCGAGATCGAGGTGTTTGTCCATGGAGCCCTGTGCTATTCGGACTCCGGGCGATGCCTGATGAGCTCGTTCCACGGCGGCCGCAGCGGCAACCGCGGCGGATGTGCCCAGCCTTGCCGTCTCGCTTACGAAATCGATGGGAAGACGGGCTGTTACCTGAATCTAAAGGACCGTTGGGGACTGGAATCCCTGGAGGAGCTCGCTAAGGCGGGCGTTGATTCGCTGAAGATCGAAGGCCGCATGAAGGGCGTTCCCTATGTGGCGGGCGTAACGCGCTTTTACCGCACGCTGCTGGACCAATACCAGGAGAGCGGCAGGATCGCGAAAGTCAGCCCGGAAGAGATCGAAAAAGTCAGACAGTTATTTAATCGCGGCGATTTTACAGACGGTTATTTCCATCAAAAACAACATATGATCGAGAGCGGTTCTCCGAAAAATCAGGGAATCGAGATCGGCGAAGTATTCAGCTGT
>ONYR01000344.1 GCA_900322165.1 uncultured Eubacteriales bacterium | reverse complement strand
CTCTGCCATTTTGGTAAACCCGCTGTTGCGTTCGAAAATGTTGGTCGGCGGGTAGTGGAGGAACATGATGTACTTCCGAAAACCGTCCGCTTTGGCTGCCTCAAACGAGATCCGAAGCCGCTCAAGCTCACGCTCGACAAGCATTTCCGCGTGTTCGATCGTGTCCTTTCCTTCGTAGCAGTACCCTTTGGTTCCGACAAGTGCATAATCGCCGTAGGCATAATAATTGTTTTGAAGAAACTCGAGCTTTCCCGCAAACCGCTCATTCAGCTGAGCGGTCTTTTTGGCGTCCCAGAACATGTCATGGTTGCCCCTGAGCAGGATCTTCCGTCCCGGGAGCGCCATGATGTATTCCAGATCCAGCGCACACTCCTCAAGATTTCGGCCCCAGCTATGGTCACCGACGAGCACCAGCGTATCCGCGTCGGTCAGCTCCCGTGCACAGTTTTCCTTAAACTTCTTTTCATGGTCGATCCAGACCTTGCCCATGAGCTGCATAGGCGCCTTAATTTCGGATCCGAACGCCAAATGAAGATCGCCGATCGCGTACAGGCTCATAGTGACAATCCGTCCATTTCCAGATATGCGGCCAGCTCCGCGACCGTTTTGAGGCAGAGCGGGCAGTTTTTCCGCATGAAGCTTTCGATGAGCGGATAATCGCTGCTCCAAAGGACCGCCGCAAAGTCCACGCCGGCCGCCTTTGCCATGTCGTAACCGGGCTTCAGATCATCGATCACAAGGATCTCGTCCGGGCGAAGGGAGAACTCCTCCATGATCGCCTGAATCGGCCAGGGACTCGGCTTGCGATGCTCGGGCGGCTGCTCCCAGCCGTAGGCCGCATCGGGTGTCGGAAGGCCGTTCGCATTGTAATCCCGCAGGATATTGTCGCGGAAGGAATGCGACACGACCGTCACAAGGCCGCCCTCCGCTTTCTGCCGCTCCATGATCTCCTGGATGCCCGGATAAGCTTTCGGAATATGGTTTTTCACATAATTCCGCCAGAAGCCTTCCTCGATTTTCAGATCCTCATCGGTCAGGCCGAAGTCCTCCCGGCACATCCCGATGAATCCCGGATCGAAATTGCGCTCAAAATACTGCTCCAGCGTACAGCTTTTATTCGGGAAATACACCTTCAGAAACTCAACGAAGGCCGGATAATGGATCGAAGCGGTCGAGTTAACGACCGTATCATCATGGTCAAAGACCAAACACTTGTATTTCACACTGACTCCTTGTCTGTTCTTAATGGGTGGGGCAATCGTACCTCGGCTTACAGCTTCAGGTAAGCACCCTGCATCGGCGAGGCTGCAAGCTTCGCAAACAGAGCGAGTACGCCCTTCGCGTACCGCGGCGGCTTCGGCTGCCACTTGGCCCTGCGCTCTGCCAGTACCGCTTCGATCTCCGCTTCGCTCTTGGTTTCTCCCGCGATGCCGACGATCGCGAGGATGCGCTTCTCAACATCCAGCCGGATCAGATCGCCCTCTTCCACGAGCGCAATGACACCGCCGTCCTGTGCCTCCGGGCTGACATGCCCGATCGCTGGGCCGGTCGAAGCACCGGAAAAGCGGCCGTCCGTGATCAGCGCGATCGAGCGTCCAAGTTCCTTATCCGAAGAGATCGCTTCCGTTGTATAAAACATTTCCGGCATGCCCGAGCCCTTCGGCCCTTCGTAGCGGATAATCACCGCGTCTCCGGGATGGATCCGGTGGTGCAGGACTGCGTCGATGCAGTCCTCCTCACAGTCAAACGGGACTGCGCGGAGTGTTGCGGAGAACATCTCCTTCGGGCAGGCCGTATGCTTGATAACCGCGCCCTCCGGCGCCAGATTGCCCTTCAGCACAGCAATCGAACCGTCGCAGCCGATCGGATCATCAAACGGACGAATGATATCTTCCTTCTTTACCGACAGCCCTCTGGCTTCGTTCATCTTTGCCAGAAGCTCTTCTGCATGCTCATAATACCCGGACTGCTTCAGCTCATCCAGGTTCTCTCCAAGCGTCTTGCCGGTCACGGTCATCGCCGAAAGGTGCAGCACGCTCCGCAGTTCCTCCATCACGGCTGGAACTCCGCCCGCATAAGCAAAGAACTCAGCCGGCCACTTCCCTGCCGGGCGCAGGTTCAGCAGATAATGCGCCCCGCGGTGCAGGCGGTCGAACGTATCGCCGGTGATCGTGAGCCCCAGCTCATGCGCGATCGCCGGAAGATGCAGGAGGCAGTTCGTCGATCCGGAGATCGCCGCGTGGACCATGATCGCGTTTTCGAGGCTCTCCATGGTAACGATCTTTGAAGGCCGCAGTGCTTCGCATCCCGCCATCTCAGCCGCCCGTTTCCCGGAAGCCTTTGCGTACCGAAGAAGATCCTCCCCGGTAGAAGGAAGCAAGGCCGCGCCCGGAAGCGTCAGACCAAGCGCTTCAGCCATGATCTGCATCGTGGAGGCGGTTCCGATAAACGAGCACGCCCCGCAGGACGGACAAGCGTTTTTCTTCGCCCACTGAAGCTTTGCCGCATCGATCTCACCGCGCTCAAAACGCGCGGAATACATGCCGAGCTGCTCCAGCGTCAGAAGATCCGGCCCTGCCGCCATGCATCCGCCGGGCATCACGAGCGAGGGGATATCGACCCGCATCATGCCCATGAGGTTTCCGGGCAGTCCTTTATCGCAGCTCGCGATATACACGCCCGCATCAAACGGAGTCGCCCCGGCCTGGATCTCGATCATGTTCGCGATCATCTCACGGCTCGCGAGCGAGTAGTTGATCCCGTCCGTTCCCTGACTTTCCCCGTCGCACATGTCAGTCGTAAAGAAACGGGCGCCTCGGGCACCCGCTTCTGTAATCCCTTCCATGGTCGCGTTCACGAGCTTGTCAAGATGCCCGGATCCCGGATGACTGTCACCGAACGTGCTTTCTACGAAAATCTGAGGCTTGGAGAGATCCGTCACACTCCACCCTGTACCGATTCTCAGTGGATCCGCCTCCGGCGCCACCCTCCGCCACTTTTGACTGTTCAGTTCCATCTTGCTCTATCGTCTTCCCTGGTTTTCTTTGGATTAGTTTCTGTGTATCAGCCAGCGCTCTTAATAATCGCGCACATAAACGACCGTAAAACTGCTCTCCCACTGCGTAACCAGGTCTCGGTACTGTTCCTCGGAGCACGCATCCTCGGGCACGGCCTCAGCGATGCCTTCGCTGCGGTAGTAATATTCTTCCGCTCCGCTCTCATAGTTCCAATGATAGAGAATCGACTCGGATACATAGACCTCTTCGTCTTTCAGGTACATTTTGACGATCATCGACTCACCGGCGCCGCCCGATCCGCGCATAAAGATGTGACCATACGCGTCCACATAGAAGCAGTTCCGGCTCCAACCGATCAAAAGCGCGACCGGTTTGCCGTCGATGATCGTATAGATTCCGTAAATCCCCTTCTCATCGTAAGGGTTTGCGACAAGCAGCTCGAAGTCCCCATCGTTGTCAACGTCGAGGAACTGCAGATGGATCGCGTCATCCGCATCGATGCGCTGTTCAAAGAAATGCATCGACCACGTATCATCGCTGATGCGGCTCATGTCGACCCCGCTGTCCCGCAGGACATCGATCGCATCGAACTCATCGCCTCCGAACCCGGTGCTTCGAACCATCTGATAGACATCAATGACCGGCTGATAGATCGCGATCATATCGTCGTAGGTAAAGTAGTCCGAGCCGCTTTCACTGCTTGTCTCGGACGATTCGCTCTGGCTTGCCTCACTGCTCGTTTCAGAGGATTCCGTTTGCGAAGCCTCGCTGCTTGGCTCGGAGGACTCTGCGCTTGGCTCGGAGCTGCTCTCGGTGCTTGTCTCCGAGCTTGCCTCGGTGCTCGTCTCCGAGCTTGCCTCGGTGCTCTCAGTCTTGCTGCTGTCCGCATCCTGCGTGATGATCTTGATCCCCGAACCGCTCGTCTGGGAACTCTCCTCGACCGGGGCTCCTCCGCCCGTGCAGGCCGTAATCAACATGGTCAGGATCATCAACATGACCCCGATCTTCAACTGTTTTTTCATTTTCGCACCTCCCTGCCGTAATGCAAATAAAAGACAAGCGGAGAAAGACAAAAACTCATTCTCCGCTTTGAGAAGCCGTTATGAATTCTGGCGGAACATTTCCACCTTACCTGCAAGCGGATCAAGGATGCCGCTGGCATAGGCGGCAAACCGCTGTTTTTCCTCCGCCATCTGTGCCTGATACTGCGCCAGCTCCTGCTGTTTTTGCGGCAGATCGCGCTGCGCCTCGGCCAGCCTTTGTGTCGCTTCCGCCAAACGCTTTTTCTCTTGGCTGTTGCCGATCTTTACTGCAATTACCAAAGCCTTGATGACGACCACAGCAAAAGCAATCAAAGCGCCCACATAGAAAAGCATGATCACATCATTCACAACATTCCTGAGCAGGATAGAAAGCACAATAAACACGATCATCGTGATCAGCGGCTTTGTAATTCCCTTCCATCTCCACTTTTTCAGGTCGTTAAGCGATTTCTGACAGCTTTCGACAGAGGAGCGGGCGTATTTCAATTCGCTCTCGGCACGGTTTACAGCCCCTTCCTTCTCTCTCTTCGTCTTATCATGCTCGCGGTTCATCTGTTTCTCCAGAGCTTTGACATTTTGCGTTGCCTCGTGAAGCTCGCAGATCGCCAGATGGTACGGCCCGTTGATCCACTCATATTTATCCTTCAGCTCGCCCTTGGCATACTGGCACGCGCGGCGATACAGGATCATGTTGTCGTCTTCGCTTTGACTATTATCGATTCTCGTAAAGCGAACCGGCAGCTGCTGCAGGTCGGTATCCACATGGCAGTGGTTGCGGGCTGCCAGCTTGCCCATGTACGCTTCCGCCATCTGCGGATCACTGTCGAGCGCCCGGTCAAAAAACTCCCATGCCGCGTCGAATTTACCGTCCTCGAGCGCGTTCGTGCCGCGTGCCAGCAGGCTTTTCGCCGTTGCAACACCGGCAAGGGACACCTGTCCGCTCATCTCGATCCGCTGCTTTTCGTAGGTGATCTTATTGCCGCAGTAGGTGCAGAAAAAGAACTCACGGTTTTCGTCCAGATTCTCCAGCACCGCACCGCAGGCCGGGCACTTCATCGAAATCAGTCCCATAATCAGATGCTCCTTTATAATTCATTACTTGGCTTGCCTCTTGCCAAGCAAATGTGAATGCAGGCTTATTCCAATCTAGTATATCATTCAGCCCTTGCTTTGACTACTTGCAGAGGAAATTTTTTTCTTTTCTTCCTTTGCCCAGCGCGCATGCACCACATGAACCACGCCGTCCACGACCATGGCCACTCCGATGCTGAGCGCAAACACCGTGACAACATGCTCCGGAATGATCAGGAAGGACAGTCCGAACACCGCGGCAAAGATCGTCTCAAAGATCACGATCCATTTTGCGAAACGCTCGCTGGTGGACGGGATCTTCGACATCATGTTGTAGGCAAAGACCATCATCAGGATGCCGAACATCAT
>ONYR01000039.1 GCA_900322165.1 uncultured Eubacteriales bacterium | reverse complement strand
GGCACTCACGCCATTGACATTGACCACAGCGGAACCGATGGACATGCCGCCGACATTGCCGATCTGCACCATGTTGATCGCTTTGTCGACGATATATGGCGTGTTGCAGTATGGGCAGATCGCCGCTTCCTTGGCAGCGTCGACCTCGAGTGTCGCACCGCAGTTGGGGCATTTCGCTGCCACGAATCTGGTACCGCCATCAAGACGGATGGACTGTGCGGAGGCAGCGTTTGGCTCAGGGGCAGGGGCAGGTGCCGGCGCGGGAGCCGGTGCAGCGGGAATGGTTGGCTCTGAAGAAGCGGAAGAAGCTTCCTCTCCGTCCGGATCATGCCATACCGGCGGGGTGAAAGTGACTTCCGGTTTGGGTTCACGGGAAGTAACGGAGGAGACCTTTGATTTGACTTTGTCGGAGAACTGATCCAGCTTTTCGGACATCTGCTTAACGGCTGGTTTCTCCTTCAGCTCGCGAAACATTTCAGCAGGAGATTTTGCAGCGGACTGCGCCGGCGCAGAACCGATACGCGTACCGCATTGCATGCAAAAAACTGCTCCGTCCTGGAGCTTGGCGCCACACTTCATACAAAACATAGGAAAACAACCTCCGACAAACACATAGATAGCAGTATTATACTCCAATTAAATAGTATGTACAAACGATACGCTGTATATTTTTAAACAGATGTCTTTGCCAGTTTTGTACGGCGGCTTCGGTCAGGGCAGCTAAGAAAACAGTTGAAATCCGCGCCGGTTCTTACTACAATATTTCTCAGCATTATTTTTCCAGAAAGAAGGTTTTACCATGGAACTTGAAACCAAAGCCATTCAGGCCGGATACGAGCCGAAAAACGGCGATCCGCGCATGATCCCGATTATTCAGTCCACCACGTTCAAATATGACACGAGCGAAGACATGGGCAAGCTGTTTGACCTTGAGGCGAGCGGCTATTTCTACACCCGCCTGCAGAACCCGACCAACGACATGGTCGCGGCTAAGATCTGCGCGATGGAAGGCGGCACCGCAGCGATGCTGACCTCCTCCGGCCAGGCGGCAACATTCTTCTCGGTTTTCAATATCGCGGGTCAGGGAGACCACATTGTCTCTTCCTCCACGATCTACGGCGGTTCCTTCAACCTGTTCAACGTGACTATGCGTCGCATGGGCATCGATTTTACGTTCGTTGATCCGGACTGCTCCGATGAAGAGCTCGAAGCAGCTTTCAAGCCGAACACCAAGGCGGTCTTCGGCGAGACGATCGCGAATCCGGCTCTTATCGTGTTTGACATTGAGCGTTTCGCTAAGGCAGCGCACGCACACGGTGTTCCGCTGATCGTTGACAATACCTTCGCGACGCCCGTCAATTGCCGTCCGATCGAGTGGGGCGCGGACATTGTCACGCATTCCACGACGAAGTACATGGACGGTCACGATTCGACTGTCGGCGGATGCATCGTGGACGGCGGCAAGTTCGACTGGATGGCTCACAAGGACAAGTTCCCGGGCCTGACCACGCCCGACGAGTCCTACCACGGCATCACCTATGCGGAGAAGTTCGGCATGGGCGGTGCGTTTATCACCAAGTGCACCGCACAGCTGATGCGCGATCTTGGCTCGATCCAGGCACCGATGAATGCGTTCCTTTTGAACCTTGGCCTTGAGTCCCTGCCGGTCCGCATGCCGCGTCACTGCGAGAATGCGCAGAAGGTCGCGGAGTTCCTCGAAGCAAACGACAAGGTTTCGTGGGTCAACTATCCGGGACTTCCTTCCAACAAATACTATGAGCTGGCGAAGAAGTACATGCCGAACGGCACCTGCGGTGTCATTTCCTTTGGCGTCAAGGGCGGCCGCAAGGGCGCGGAGACCTTCATGAAGCATCTGAAGGTTGCCATGATCGCGACCCATGTTGCGGACGCGCATACCTGCGTCCTGCATCCGGCTTCCTCGACCCATCGCCAGATGAACGATGAAGAGCTTATCGCAGCCGGTGTCGCACCGGATCTGATCCGTCTGTCCGTCGGTATCGAGAATGTCAACGACATCATCGCTGACGTCAAGCAGGCACTGGATCAGGTCGAATAATCCTACAATTACAGTCACAAAACATTATGAACGAAAACGTAAAGAAAGCGCTTGAGCTGCTGTCGGTCCCGCGCATCTGCGAGATTCTGACGGAGCTGTGCCAGAGAGACAGCGAGTCCCCTCCGGGCAACGAGCAGGCAACGGACGAATACATTGAGGCATTCCTTAAAGGCCTTGGCATTGCCGCTAAGCGGGAGTTTGTCTGCAAGAGCGATGACGGGAGCAAGGACCGTTTTAACGTCATGGCGCGGATCGAGGGGCAGGACAACAGCCTGCTTCCGTACCTGTACGTCGGTCATATCGACGTCGTTCCGGCGGGCAATCCGTCCGCCTGGGAGACCCCGGCCTTCGAGCCTGTGATCCGGGACGGAAAGATCTACGGCCGAGGAAGCTGTGACATGAAAGGCTCGATCGCCTGCATGCTCCATCTTTTGGAGTGCTGGCAGAAGGCCGGCGTGGTGCCGAAACGTCCGCTGGAGCTTTTGTTTGATGTCGACGAGGAGTACCGCAATCGCGGCATGCGTAAATATCTCGAAACCGAGCGGAAGATCTATTTCGGCGTTGTCGGGGAACCGACCGCGCACAAGATCGACCTCGGGCACCGCGGGATCATGTTTATCGAGACCTCGTTCAAAGGCCGCAGTGCGCACGCATCAAGGCCGTGGCTCGGCGTCAATGCGATCGAGCAGGCTACGCTGTTCATGAACCGTGTGAAGGAGTTTTCCAAGGTGCTCGCAGAGCGGGAGGACCCGATGCTCGGACCCGCATCGCTTACGACGACCGTGATCCGCGGCGGCACGAAAACGAACATCATCCCGGAGAGCTGCGTTGTGGAAACCGACCGGCGTCTGACCGTCGGAGAGACCACGGAAGCAGCGATGGATGAAATCCGGGCGATGATCGCGGATATTCCGGGCGCCTCGACGAAGCTGAACGCGCATCTGCCGGTGGGCTGGATCCGTGAGGATCATCCGGAGATCGATCACATGAAGAATGTGTTCCGCGCGGTCAACGGTGAGGAAGCGGAGGTGTCGGTCTTTACGGCGACCTGCGAGGCGGGCATGCTGAGCGAGAAAACCGGTGCCCCGTCGGTCATCTTCGGCCCCGGCGACATCGCGCAGGCTCATCAGGACAACGAGTTCTGTTCGCTCGAAAGTCTGGAGAAGGCAGCCCGCGTGTTTTTCGCGTTTTTCGCAGAGTGATCAAGCGCGCAAGCACACAAACGTGCAAGCACACAAGCGTGCAAGCACACTTGTGTGCTCCACGCTGGCGATTCATTCAAGGAGACAAGCATTCAATCAGAGGAATCATGCTATGTACGCAAAACCAGCCGGCCGGGAGGTCCTTCAAAACGAGGAGGTCTGCCTGATCCGGTACAAAACCGTCCCCGGCGACACACAGAAGAACTGGGTCGAGAGCGATTTCTACCATATCTGCCTGCCGGATAAGCATTTTCTGCTTGGATACAAGGTTGCCGGGTACTGCGATCTTCGGTTCGGTTACAACCGGCAGCTCTATTTCGGAGGCAATATCGGCTACCGGGTGGAGGAGCCGTTCCGCGGCCATCATCTGGCGGAGAAGGCGACGCGGCTCTTGCTTGAAAAAGCGAAGGAAGCGGGCATGCCTTACGTCATCATCACGTGCAACCCGGACAACCTTCCTTCACGTCGTACGCTGGAGCGTCTTGGCGGGGATCTTCTGGAGATCGTGGATCTGCCGCCGGACAACGATATGTACCAAAGAGGTGAGCGGCAGAAATGCATTTTCCATTACCCGCTTCAGGAAGGGGCGGTGCGTATGCTGCTTGCCGATTCGGAGCACGAATCCTTCCCGGAGCCGGAGCTGTTTGTACCGCGCGCCGAGTGAAAAACGGAGGAGAGAGATGATTTACGATATCACGCAGGAGGTTTTCTCGTGCAAAGTGTTCCCGGGAGACTTAGCTCCTTCGAAAACAAGTCCGCAAAGGATCCAAAACGGAGACCCCTGCAACCTGACGGATTTTTCGATGTGCGCCCACAACGGCACTCATGTCGACGCGCCGTTCCATTTTATCGATGGGGCGAAAACCATTGACAAGATCCCGCTCGAGGCATTCGTCGGAGCGTGCTACGTCGCCGAGCATCAAGGCGATGTGAGCGCGGAGGATGCTCAGGCCATTGTAGCGAAGGCAAGAGCGGCCGGGGCCGGGGAGCGCATCCTGATCAAAGGCAAGGCAACGATTACCGCACCCGCAGCGAAGGTTTTCACGGACGCGAAGATCCGCCTGATCGGAAACGAGAGCCAGACGGTCGGGCCGGAAAATGCCCCGAGAGAGGTACATCTCATCTTTCTCGGCAGCGAGATCGTGATTCTCGAGGGCGTTGTTTTGCACGAGGTTCCCGAGGGACGGTATTTCCTGAGCGCCGCACCGCTCAATCTCGGCGGCTGCGACGGAGCGCCGTGCCGGGCATATCTGATTGGCGAGGAATAAAGTGAAAAGTGAAAAAAGACCTACACAAAGCGGTTTTGAGCCGCTTGTGTAGGTCTTTTTATGCTCCACGCCATTCGCTTACTTGAAGTTAT
>ONYR01000367.1 GCA_900322165.1 uncultured Eubacteriales bacterium | reverse complement strand
CCTTCCGCCGGATTCGGGCTTTCCACCGTCTCCGGTGTTCCAACCTCGAGTGCAGCTTTAAAAATTGCCTTGGCGATCTCATGAGCCGGCTGGTAGGGGTCGAGCCCTTCCACCGGGCTCATCTTCAGCACCCGACCAAGACCGTCCCGAATCAGGCCGAGTTCCCTCTCACCGGGCATTTCATCGGTAAGAAGGATCAGCTTCTCCGGCACGATGAGCGCACCCTTGACAGATTCTTCGTGAACGTCCAGATATCTCCCGTAATACCGATTCAAGAACTCGGAGAGCCGTTCCGCGTAAGGCCGATCGGACAGATCGAGCCACACGGTCTGGATTCCAACGGATCGGTTTTTAACGGTTTGCTTTTCCACGGCCTGCTTTTCCACGGGCCTGTTTTTCATTGATGTCTTTTCCACTGCTTCTCATCTCGTTTTTCAAAGAGTCAGCCCGCTCTAAAAAGAGCCGGTCCGAGGCGGCGGGGCAAACTTCGGCACAGATCAATCGTATTTTTCGCTTTGCCGCTTCGAACCGGAATCGGAGGCTGCCTGCCGAAGTACTTCGGGGCCTCCACCAGGAAGACCCGTCAGGTCTTCCTTTCAAGAAGTCTCAGCGGGTTTCCCGTTGAGACTTCCTTCGGGGTTTCCCAAGCGGGAACCCCGCCTGGGAAACCCCGATACCCATACAGAAGTTGCCTTCTGCACGCCGGAGTGCGAATCCGGCCTGCGCTGACTCTGCCTTCGGCATGACCGAAAACGCTCCGGAGCCCTTCGCCCTGAGGCAAATTCTCGGCCGCTCTCCCCAGAGAAATGAGTGGATTTGGGAGGGCCTGTCTGCCGCTGACAAGCCGATTATCCCAAAACCGCCCGGAAGAATCGATTTTAGAAATTTAAAAAAGCAAAGCAAAATTTTCATTTTCGCTCCGTTCCGCATAAACAGCGGTTTTCCGGCCCCTTGACAGCCGGTGATGTGGGGACGCACCCGCCTTGTTAAACCATTGTGAAAAACGCTGACAAAACGCTTGTAAAACCGGGTTAGTTTCGCCTTAAATTTCGGTTGACCGTATGTTTTCCTGATGATAAAATATGTGGAAATATCACAATTTTGGAAGCGCACACAGAAAAAAGGAGTAAAGACATGGCTTTCTACTATTCCGAACCCTCGCATACCTTTAGCGAATACCTCCTGGTGCCCGGATATTCTTCACCGGAATGCATTCCGACGAATGTCTCTCTGAAAACACCCCTCGTTAAGTATCGCAAGGGTGAAGAAGAATGCCCGATTACCCTCAACATCCCGCTTGTCTCCGCGATCATGCAGTCCGTTTCCGGTGAGCGTCTGGCGATTGCCCTCGCGACCGAAGGCGGTATGTCCTTCATCTACGGCTCTCAGACTGTTGAGGATGAGGCTGCGATGGTCGCACGCGTCAAGTCTTACAAAGCCGGCTTCGTCCGCAGCGACTCCAACCTCACCCCGGACATGACCATGGCTGAGGTCGTTGCGCTCAAGGAGCAGACCGGTCACAGCACGATGGCGGTTACCGAAGACGGTACTCCGGACGGCAAGCTTCTCGGCATTGTCACAAGCCGTGATTATCGCGTGACCCGTATGGATCCGTCCACCAAGGTCGCCGACTTCATGACTCCTCTCTCCAAGCTTATCACTGCTAAGGACGGCACTTCCCTTAAGGAAGCCAATGACATCATCTGGGATCACAAGCTCAACTCGCTCCCGATCATCGATGATGAAGGTCGTCTGAAGTATTTTGTTTTCCGCAAGGACTACGATCAGCACAAAGAAAACCCGAACGAAATGCTCGATGAGCACAAGCGCTACATGGTCGGTGCCGGTATCAATACCCGCGACTATGCGCAGCGCGTTCCGGCTCTGATCGAGGCGGGCGCGGATGTCCTGTGTATTGACTCTTCCGAAGGCTTCTCCTGCTGGCAGAAGCAGACGATCGACTGGATCCGCGAGCGCTACGGCAATTCCGTGAAGGTCGGCGCCGGCAACGTTGTCGACGCGGAAGGCTTCCGCTTCCTCGCTGAGGCCGGTGCGGACTTTGTTAAGATCGGTATCGGCGGCGGTTCCATCTGCATCACCCGTGAGCAGAAGGGTATCGGACGCGGTCAGGCAAGCGCAGTCATCGATGTTGCCAAGGCACGCGACGAATACTTCAAAGAGACCGGCATTTACGTTCCGATCTGCTCCGACGGCGGTATCGTTTACGATTACCATATGACCCTTGCCCTGGCGATGGGCGCGGACTTTCTGATGCTCGGCCGCTACTTTGCGCGCTTCGACGAAAGCCCCACCAACCGTCTGATGATCAACGGCAGCTACGTCAAAGAGTACTGGGGCGAAGGCTCCAACCGTGCCAGAAACTGGCAGCGCTACGACCTCGGCGGCAACAAGAAGCTCGCATT
>ONYR01000391.1 GCA_900322165.1 uncultured Eubacteriales bacterium | reverse complement strand
GTCTTGCCGAGGCGGATCTGCAGGACAAGCTCGCCCTTCGCGTCACCGGGCTCGATAATGTAGGAAACCGTCTGCTTCTTGCCTTCGCTCAGAACCTGTTCATAGAGTGCTCCATAAGCCGCTTCCGAAGATCCGTCATAGAAGACTTCGTACAGACCCTGGTTCTTCTCACCTTCGATATCGAAGCTAACACGGTAGCCCTTGCCCTCTTCAGGCGTGAAGCCGGTCTTGACGAAAAGCTTGACGTTCCACGGATTGCGCTCTTCCGGTGCCTGAAGGATGCGGAAGGTCGCGGAATCTTCTGCTTTCTCCAGCTCGGTGACATAGTCGTTGTCCGCCGCGTTGCTGACACTTCCGACACTGTCATATCTGAAGGAAGGCAGGACGCTCTCGCCAACTCCGTCGACCATGACTTCAACCTTGACGTTGCTGACGGTCACCTCACAAGGCGCTGCCCAGCCAAGATTGATCTGCAGGATCAGCTCGGCTGCCTTCTCTGCGGTCACTTCGTAGACCGCGGTCTGGCTCTGAGCGCCTGCATGCTGACCATACAGGGCGCCGACTCCCTTCTCTTCCGCGCCGTCGTTGTAGCAGATCTCGTAATCGGTCTCCGCCGTCGCGCTCAGATCCGCGCTGATGCGGTAATGCTTGCCCTCTTCAAGCTGAATGCCGGTCTCGACGAACAGCTTGATCTTCCAGGCTTCCTTGGTATCTTCCGGGGCCTTGGTGATCTTCAGCGTCGCGGACGAACCGTCGCCGGACAGCTCCGCCGCGTAATCCTCATGCGCCCAGAAGTTGATATTGCCGCGGGTATCGGTTGTCAGAGAATCGGTAAACAGGTTCTCGCCGACTGTCTCGCCGCCAAGCGCTGAGATCTTGACATCGCTGACCGTAACAGTGTTTCCGGCTGCAACGGTACCAAGCTTCAGCATGATCTCCAACGCTCCGTTTGCGTCCGGGGTTACGGTGTGGGTTACCACGCCGTCCACGGCCGTCTCCGTGCCGAAGCCGTCTTCTTTGCCTGTAGCGGTGTTCTTGTAGCACACCTGGCATCCGGCCGCGCCGGTAACATTGAAACTGATCTCATAGGTCTTTCCGGCTTCGAGCTCAAGACCCGTTATGGCGTAGAACTTGATGTGCCAGTCATCACCGGAAGTCTGGATCTGCGCCGTTGCGCTGGAGCCATCGCCGGTCATCTTCGCAGCCGCGCCGTTGTTAGCCTCAAGGAAGAAGGAATTCTCTTCCGTTGACTCCGGAACGATGACCGGGTAAGCAAAACCGGTAAGCTCGACCGGCTTAAACTCGTCCGTCATCTCCATCACATCGATACTGTCGATCGCAACCTCCGTATTCGCTGCGAGATTGCCGATCTTCAGCATGATCTCCATCTCAGCGTCCGCAGACGGAGTGATGGTGTGCGTTACCGTTTCATCATTGGAAGAAAGCCAGACGGTTCCAAAGCCTTCCTCCTCCCCGTTTGCGAGGTTTTTAAAACAAACCGGGCATCCGGAGGCGTTCGTCACATGGAGGGTGACCTGATACGTCTTTCCGGACTTAAGCGTTACATGCGGTTTTGCATAGAATTTTACGTTCCAGTCCGCGCCAGGCGTCGTAACGGTCGCCGTTGCGCTCGAACCGTCGCCGCTCATGACCGCAGCTGCACCGCTGTTGGCTTCGACGAAGAATGAATCCGGATACGCAAGCGGATTCGGAAGGACGCTGACGGTAACAGGGCTGATCTTTTCAATCTGAATACCGCTGATCGTAACCACGGTACCCGCCGCAACGTTGCCGATCTTCAGCATGATCTCAAGGCCGCCGCCCTGTGCGGAGGTTACGGTGTGGACGATCTCGCCGTCCGTGATGGTCTGAGTACCGAAACCATCCTCCGCACCGGTAGCCGTGTTCTTATAGCACGCTGTGCAGCCGGCCGCGCCGGTCACATTCATTGTAATCTTGTAGGTCTCGCCGGCTTCAAGTGTAAGACCGGTTTTCGCATAGAACTTCACATGCCAGTCATCGCCGGGAGTCGTAACGGTTGCTGTTGCGCTCGTGCCGTCGCCGCCCATGACCGCGGCTGCCCCGCTGTTGGCTTCAAGTTCGAAGGAATTGTTCGCAGCGCTTCCCTCGGTCGTAACCGGATAGGCAAAGCCGGTCAGCGCGACTTCTTCCATCGCTCCGCCGCCAAGCTTGCAGATCTGGATCTCACTGACCGTGACCTTGGTTCCGGCCGCGGCATTGCCGAGCTGCAGAACGATCGTCATCGGTCCGCAGTTCTCAGCCGGCGCGGTAAAGTCGGAACTGTATTCCCCGGAACCGGAGAGTCCCCACTGGCCTCCGTAGAGTTCACTGCCTGCAGTATTCTGGTACAGGACCTCAAAGTCGCCGGTTTCACCTTCCGCTTCCACCTTCAGGCTGACGCGGTATTTTTCTCCGGCTTCCGGGGTCACGCTCGTCTTGATGTTGAGCTTGGAGCTCCAGACTCCACCGTCCGTGCGTGCCGCTGTAACTTCAAGTGTTGCAGAGGTGCCGGCAGCGCTCAGCGTCTGCTCCACGCCGTCAAAATGCTCTTCACTAACGTTGCCTGTCGCGCCGGTGTCGTAGGAGATCTCCCCGACTTCCTGATACGCGGTCGTCAGCTTTTCCACCGTGAGGTTCTTGATGGTAACATCGTTACCTTCTGCGGTATCGGTTTCGCCCATCTGCAGACGAATGGTCAGCGGACCATGGCTGACGTCGGGCGTGACGATCATCTCAATATGTTCCGTCTCGCCGGCCTTCAGGCTGCGGTCATACAGTGCACCGTAGGCGTTCTCATAATCGCCGTCGAAGCAGGCTTCGTATTTCGCCTGATCCTTGGTGCCGGTGATGTCAAATCCGATGCGGTAGGTCGTGCCCTCTTCGAGGACAACACCGGTCGCCGCGTACAGCTTAGCCTTCCAAACACCGCGGTCTTCCGGTTTTTCCGGAGCCTGTGTGATGTGAAGGGTCGCGCTGTCAGCGGTTTCCTCAACGTTAACGATATATCCGTCATCATGTCCTTCGTAAACCGTATCGGTTCCGGAGAAGGACAGCGTCAGAGGAACTTCCGTATAAGAATCCGGAGACGTGTAATAGAAAACACGCCCGGTCGCAATCGTTTTGTCAAGGGCAAAGCCGGAAGGCAGAACGTTGGTATATTTGTCAACGACCTTCTCTACCCGGACGTTCGTAACCGTGATCTCGGTATCCTTAGCCGCTTTGCCAAACGCGAACTGAAGCACGACTTCTTTCGCGTCAAAATCGCTTTCCGGAATCGCGATGAGCTGTTCAACGGTTTTCGTCTCGCCCGCGTTCAGACGCAGCCCGTAAAGCGCGGAATATCCCTTTTCTTTCTCGGCATTGTTAAAGCAGATCTCATATTCCAGATCCTTCGATGCCGTCAGATCCGCACTGATGCGGTAGAGATTTCCGTTTTCCGGAATCGCCCCGGTCTTCACGAAGAACTTGGCTTTCCAGACTTCCGCGCCGGAGGGGATCTGAGTGAATTTCGCCGTCACATCATCACTGTTACGGGTCAGACTGACGGTATAACCATCATCATGAGACTCATAAACCGAGCTGTCAGATGCATAATCAATGGTGCCGGAGATCGCCTCATAGGTGCAGTCATCGGTCAGCTCCTCTACGGTGACATCCGTAAACTCGATCGTAAACGGAGACAGCATACCGAGCTGCAGATCCAGATAACTGGTCTCAGCGCGAGCCACAAAGCGTCCGGTAACTGCGTTATCACCAGCCACGATCGGAAATTCCTGGAAGTCGCCGAACTTCACCGTTCCGGCAACATCCGAATGGAAATGATAGGTGACAAAGTAATCATGGCCGATGGAAGTCGGATAGTTGGCTTCCAGCTTGATGTGCCAGGCTTCTCCGTCTGTCTTTGTCGCGTTGACAACGTATTTTCCATCGACAGTTTCTCCGGTACCGGCAACATTCTCCCCTTCGAATTTGATTCCGAAGAGACCGTCGGCTTTCCGTGTTTCAGCCTGCTGATTCTGACCGTTTCCAGTTTCGGTCAGCGATGGCCCAAACGAAGCAGCCGGAGTGAGCATACTGCCCAACAGCTGCTGTGAGGCAGGATTGCCGGCCTGTGCGCAGCCTGTGACAAGCAAAACCACGGCTAACAGCACCGCAATGACCAATCGGGCGTGTTTCATTACGAAAACCCTCCTTTAAAGATGTCTTTGGTAAGACTGTAAAAGGAACAGATCCCAGTCACAAAATGTACATTTTGTAAACTGGATAATTACAATTAGTATATAGCATTTGTAAACTTTGTGTCAATATATACATTGGATAAAGACGAATTCTGTCATTTTAGATAAATAATACCCGTGTCTTTTATGAAATAATGACAAACGGGCGCGCTCGTGTTTACATTTTGTAAATGCAAAAAGACTATGGACCGAATGATCCATAGTCTTTTCGAAGTTGTTTCGTAGTTATTTTGTGGTTGTTCCCGGTCTTTTGTGTTTTTTGATCGATTTTACGGGAGCATCAGCTCGGCCGAGAGGATCTCTGCGCTGGCTCTTCGTCCATCTCCGTCATGCAGCGGTGCGCCGTAGCTTGTACGATCCGCCCCGAACAGGAACCGGCTCTTGGTCCCGTCGATCTTGAGATAACCGTCCTCCTTCAGTGTAATGACCGCGGACAGAGGGTCTTCATAGACAAGCGTATTGCCGATGCTTCGGTACTTTTCATAGTATTCTTTCGGATACAGATCATGGTGCGGTACATCCACCCAATCATAAGAGGCCGAATTCAGCGACAGGAAGGCCGCGTTATGAAGAATGCGCAGATGATCCTTGTGGTGATGTCCGGTAATGACAAGCCAGACTCTGCGCTTGCCTTCGTTCAGGCGCTCAAACATGCGGTCGATCGACTGCCTCTCCGCATCC